>CAZYDZ010000107.1:6643-7677 GCA_964646535.1 uncultured Opitutaceae bacterium | reverse complement strand
GCTCCTACATTTCTCAGTCCATGACTCGTTCCAGCCAGTCGAATAGCTGGGTGCTAACAGATTCTTCTGTTGGGCGGTACCATTGTTCCAGATTGGGAGCAAAGGGGACAGGCGTGTGACGGGCGCCGATACGCAGGGGGGCGGATTGCAGGTGTTCCCAGTAGCGCTCGCTGGCTTCTGCCACAATTTCCGCACCGCGTCCGCCGTCGCGCCGCGCCTCATGCACCACCACCAGTTTGCCCGTGCGCATCAGGCTGTCTTGGAGCAGGGACCAATCGAATGGACAGAGCGAGCGGGCGTCGATCAAGTCGCAACCTTCCTCGTATTCCTCTTCCACCTGGTCGAGAACCTTTTCCATCAGGGGAACCATTTCCCCCCATGTGAGTACGGTTGCCAGTGTGCCTGAACGCACCATGCGCGGCTGCCATGCCTGGCTGGAGTCCTGCGTGAAATCGACCAGGCCCTTTGCCTTGCGGTAGAGACCCTTGTGTTCGAAGACCAGCACGGGATTAGGGTCCGCCCATGCTGCAATCAATGCGTGATAGGCGTCATTTGGCGTGCTGGGATAGAGCACTTTCAAGCCTGGCATATGCAGATAAAGGGCCTCCAGATCCTGGGAATGGAATGAACCAAAGGTTAACCCCCCACCGCACGGGAAGCGCAATACCAAAGGCACGGGAGCGCCTGAACGGAAGTGGTAGGTAGCGGTGTTCAGGGTAATCTGGGTTGTGGCATCCGTTGCGAAGTCAGCAAACTGGAATTCGACGATCGGGCGATGACCGTTCAGAGCGAGTCCCGTGGCGTAGCCGATCATGCACGACTCCGCTAGGGGAGTATTGATGACCCGTTGCGGACCGAATTGTTGAACCAGTCCGGCGGTGGTGCGAAAAGCGCCGCCGTATTCCGCGATATCCTGTCCCATCACAATGACTTTTGGATCTTCAGCCAGCAGGCGGCGTTGTGCCTCGCGCACCGCGTCGGCAAAACTCAGGGTGGCGGAAGCGGGCTGCGGAACGGCGAGCTGCAAGGGCGGT
>CAZYDZ010000107.1:0-6633 GCA_964646535.1 uncultured Opitutaceae bacterium | reverse complement strand
GCGGGAGGTTTGGCCCGATAGACTTTTTTCAGGGAAGCTTCCAGATAGTCTCTGGCGATTTTCTCCAATTGCTCCAGTTCCGTTTGCTTGCCACTGGCGATCAAGTGTTCGCGCAAATGAGGCAGGGGATCCCTGGCTTCCCATTCCTGTTGCAGTGCCTGTGGAATGTATTCGCAGGTATCGTAGGCGGCGTGACCGCGCAACCGCAACGTGTGTACCTCCAGCAGCATCGGTTTGCCGCTGTCGCGCACCTGTTGCAGGGCTTGCTGCATCTGTCGCAGCGTTTCGGCGGTGTCTGTGACGGATATCTGCAAGCCTGGCATTCCGTATCCTTCGGCGCGGGATACCAGATCTCGTACCGCATACTGTTCACGGGTGGGTGTGGAATAGGCGTAGCCGTTATTTTCGACGACAAACAGGAGCGGTATCTGAAATCGCGCGGCCCAGTTCATGGTTTCGTGTACGTCACCGGTCGAAGAGGCGCCGTCTCCGAACAGTACAATGCCCACAGACGGCAGGCCATTGCGCCGCTGGGAATCCGTAGCCCCTGCTACATTTGGGCCCATGGTTCCCAGATGACTGATCATCGGGTAGCTGTGGCTGGTGGGATCTCCGTGGTGGATGTTGCCCTCGCGTCCCCAGGTGGGGCTGAATTCATTGGCAAAATATTGTGCGAGCAGGGTGGGCAGCGGTTTTCCCCACACCAGATGCCCGCCGAGGTCGCGATGTGTGAGGGAAATACAGTCGATTTTTTTATTGGCCAGCAGTGTCAGCGGAATAATCAGGCCCTCATTGCCTTGTCCCCCTGTCACCGTCCCCGCTACCTTTCCCTGGCGGAACAGATCGAGGATGCGTTCGTCGGTGATGCGCGACAGGTACATCCATCCATAGGTGAGAAGCAGGGATTCCAATGAGTCTGGCGCAACCTGATCGGGCAGATCTCTCTGGGTAAAAGGGACGGGAGATGGAAGAAGTTCGGACATGGCAGTCTTTAGTTTAACGAGAGTGATTCGCCAGGCAGCAGGATACGGCATCCGCTGGTTTCCAAAAGAAAGCCCGCATGTCCTGGAAATGTAATATCCATGACGGTACTGTGAGCCAGGTTGGGTTACAGATCAAGGTTTTCGCGGTGGATTATTGAGGTCTTGTTTTTTTCCCTGTAGGAGCGGCATTACGCTGCGACCGGGCCACACAACCATTCGGGTTCGCAGCACAAAGACGCTCTTACAAGGTAAAATATATTCCACCGTTGACGGTTGGGCAGGTTGGGAGTAGGTACATGGAAATTTTTTATGAAAAGAAGTATTAGCAGAATGTGGATTCGGTTGGGAGGAGCGGCGGCTTTGACGCTGTGGGTGGCAGGCTGTAGCAAGGAACAGGCATCGGGAGGATTTGTGCCGCCGCCGCCGGAAGTGGCGGTCCTGACGATTCAGGAGCAGCCTGCGGTCATTATGACAGACCTGCCTGGCCGTGTTGCTCCCGTGCGCACGGCTCAGGTAAGAGCCCGTGTTCCAGGTATCCTGTTGGAGAAGACATTCAAGGAAGGTGCGGATGTCAGGGAAGGGGATGTCTTGTTCCGCATTGATCCCGCTGTGTACGAGGCCCAATTTGAGAGCGCCAAGGCCAATCTGGAGAGGGAGGAAGCGAATCTGTACCATGCTGACACAGCCTATAAGCGGATCAGGGAGTTGCTGGATGTCAACACGGTAAGCCGACAGGATTACGACAATGCCTTTGCCGCACTCAAACAGGCGCAGGCAGGGGTTGCGGTGGCCAGGGCTTCGCTGGAGGCCGCGCGTCTCAATCTGGAGTATGCAACGGTAAAGGCGCCCATTTCAGGGCGTATCGGCAGGGCCTATGTGACGGAAGGGGCTTTGGTGGGGCAGGGCGAAGTGACCCTGCTGGCGATCATCAACCAATTGGATCCCATTTATGTGAATTTCAGCCAGTCTGCGAGCCAGATCGCGCATTTCCGCAATCAGATTGCGGAGGGGGTATTGCAGAAAGCCACCGAAGAGGCGAATACACTGTTTGTCTACACGGATGGGGATACGCGCTATTCCAGGCCAGGCCAATTGTTGTTTGCGGAAGTGTCAGTGGACCAGACGACGGGGCAACTGGCGCTGCGCGGCGAGTTTCCAAACCCCGACATCGTATTATTGCCTGGCGCCTATGTGCGGGTGGAGATCGCGCAGGCCAAGTCGGACAAGGCAATGGTTATTCCGCAGGAGGCGGTGCAGTTTGATGCGGGAGGGGAGAGCTACGTGTTGATTGTGGGAGCAAACAACAATGTAGAGCGCAGAACCGTGAAGATCCCCTATTCTCTGGGTGACCAGTGGTTTGTCAGTGAAGGCCTGTCTGTTGGTGATCGGGTGATTGTTGACGGCCTGCAGAAAACGGGGGAAGGTGCGACGGTGAGACCAGTGGAGAGGAAATCCGATGCAACGGCTCCGACGGACGGTACCCGGGGGGCAAAAAAGTAAGGAGTTATTTGCATGTCCAGATTCTTTATTGATAGACCCGTATTTGCCTGGGTAGTAGCTTTGTTCATCATCCTTGGCGGAGTGTTGGCGTTGCCGCAACTGCCCGTTTCCCAATATCCTGATGTGGCTCCGCCAAGCATATCTGTCAGCGCTGTTTATCCCGGAGCGACCTCTCAGATCGTGGCGGACAGTGTGACCAGCCTGATTGAGCAAGAGCTGAATGGAGCCAAAGGGTTGATGTATTTCGAATCGACCAGTGATTCGTATGGACGTGCCAACATCACACTGACTTTTCAGCCGGGGACGAATCCCGACATGGCGCAGGTAGACGTGCAGAACCGTATCAAGTCTGTGGAGTCCCGCTTGCCGCAACCCGTCCTGCAGCAGGGATTGCGGGTGGAGCAGGCCAGTTCGGGGTTCCTTTTGTTTGCGGCATTTACCTCGGATAACGTGGACCTGGACCAGATTGCACTGGGGGATTTCATCACCCGCAATGTGCTGGACGAAATACGCCGTGTGCCAGGTGTGGGCAAGGCACAGTTGTTTGCCACGGAGCGCGCGTTGCGTGTCTGGTTGGACCCGTCCAAATTGGTAGGATTCAATATGACTCCAAGTGATGTTGTGGCGGCAATCACCACACAGAATGCACAGGTGACGGCAGGATCGCTGGGAGCTTTGCCGAACAATGACACACAGCAGATATCGCCGACGATTATCGTCAAGGGACAGTTGGGCAGCGTGGAGGAGTTTGGCGACGTTCTATTGCGTTCCAATCCGGATGGTTCACAAGTATTCCTGCGCGATGTGGCGCGCGTGGAAATTGCGGGGCAGATGTATCAGTTTTCTGCGCGTCTGAACGGCAAGCCTTCGGCGGCCTTTGGCGTGCAGTTAAGTCCGGGAGCCAACGCGCTTGCCACATCGGAAGCGATACGCAAGCGTTTGGACGAGTTGCGGCCATTGTTTCCAGAAGGGGTGGACGGCCAGGTGCGTTATGATACGGCGCCATTTGTGGAAGCCTCCATCGAGAAGGTATTGCATACTCTTGTCGAAGCCGTGGTGCTGGTATTTCTTGTCATGTTCGTGTTCCTGCAGAGCTTCCGTTACACGGTGATCCCCGCGATTGTGGTGCCGATTGCCCTGTTGGGGACCATTCTGGTGATGCTGCTGCTCGGCTTTTCGATCAACGTGCTGACCATGTTTGGCATGGTATTGGCAATCGGGATTCTGGTGGACGATGCCATTGTGGTGGTGGAAAACGTGGAGCGTATCATGGCGGAGGAGGGATTGCCGCCCAAGGAGGCGACCCGCAAGGCAATGGGGCAGATAAGTGGCGCCATTATCGGAATCACGTTGGTGTTGTCGGCGGTATTCATCCCGATGGCATTTATGAGTGGTTCCGTGGGGATTATTTACCAGCAGTTTGCCCTTTCGGTGGCGGTTTCGATTTTGTTCTCCGCGTTTTTAGCCCTTTCTCTGACACCGGCCTTGTGCGCGACGATGCTGAAACCGATTAAAGGGCACCATGAGCGCAAAGGCTTTTTTGGCTGGTTCAACCGTTGGTTTGAACGCGTGACCAGCCGCTATGTCAAGTGGGTGGATCGGGTGTTGGCCCGCCGTATTATTTTCATGTTGGGGTACTTCGGCATCGTGGCGCTGGTGTTTCTCCTGTTTGTCCGTCTACCCTCCTCGTTCCTGCCTATTGAGGACCAGGGATATCTGATTGTGGACATGCAGGCCCCTCCTGGAGCCAGCGGCAACCGTTTGATGAAAGTCATTGAGCAAATGGAGGCACATTACGGCTCGCGTGAGGCCGTGCGGGATGTCCTGTCGATATCGGGATTCAGTTTTTCGGGAGCGGGGCAAAACGCGGGACTTGCGTTTGTGATGTTAAAAGACTGGAGCGAACGCGATTTGTCCACGGAGTCGGTCCAGGCAGAGGCGGCGGCGGCGAATATGGTTCTGCTGGGGGGAGTAAAGGAAGGGATTGTCTATTCCCTGGTGCCGCCGCCTATTCCCGAGCTGGGAGAAGCGAGCGGGTTTGACATGCGCCTGCAGGATCGTTCGGGCATGGGATATGCCGCGCTGGCTGCGGCCAAGGATCGGCTGCTCGATCTGGCGCGCCAGAGCCCGGTATTGGATCCAAACAGCGTACGCGTGTCCGATTTGCCCGAAATCCCGCAGATTGAGCTGAAGATTGACCGTCAGAAGGCATACGCGCACAAAGTAACCTTTCAGGAAATCAGCAACACCCTGGCGATCACCTTTGGATCTGCGTTTGTGAACGATTTTCCGAACCAGGGGCGCATGCAGCGCGTAGTGGTACAGGCGGACAGTCCGTTCCGCATGCAGCCGGAAGACCTGATGGGAGTGTATGTCCGCAACACGGATGGCGACATGGTGCCGATTTCCGCTTTTGCCGGCTATGATTGGGTGCGTGGTCCCGCGCAGATTGTGCGTTATAACGGCTACCCTGCCATGCGCATCTCAGGCTCTCCGGCGGAGGGGCGCAGTACGGGGGAAGCGATGAATGAAATGGAGCGTCTGGTGGCCCAGATGCCTGGCTATTCCCTGGAGTGGACGGGACAGTCGTTGCAGGAAAAGGTATCCGGCGCACAGATACCGATGCTGCTCGGTTTGTCGATGCTGGTGGTGTTTCTGTTACTGTCGGCGTTGTATGAGAGCTGGTCGATTCCTTTGTCCGTCATGCTGGTGGTTCCGCTCGGAATCCTTGGTTGCGTGCTTGCAGTCATGATGCGCAGCATGCCGAACGATGTGTTCTTCAAAGTGGGGTTGATTACGATTATCGGTCTCTCTGCCAAGAACGCGATTCTGATTGTCGAGTTTGCCAAAGACCTGCAACGCGACGGTGAGCCGTTGATTAAAGCGACATTGCATGCGGCGCGGCTGCGTTTTCGCCCGATTCTGATGACCTCGTTTGCGTTCACGTTGGGCGTGATTCCGCTGGCGATCGCTGTTGGCGCGAGTTCGGCCAGCCAGCGTGCGATCGGTACGGGTGTGATCGGCGGGATGGTTGCCGCCACATTCCTGGCAATCTTTCTGGTACCCGTGTTCTTTGTGGTGGTGCGCAAGTTGTTCGACCGCCACGCCAAGGTCTGATCGTGGAGTGTCTTCCCTGTGTTGCCGTGGTTTAAGGGACAGTTTCCGTTGTATCTGGCGCCAATGGCAGGGTTCACGGATTCGGTGTACCGCGGTTTGTGCAAGCAGCAGGGGGCCGATGTGCTCGTTTCCGAGTTTGTGTTGGCAGACCGATTGCTGACGGGTGAAGAGAGAGTGTGGAGCACGGTGGATTTTTCTCCTGAACAGCGACCAATGGGGGTGCAAATTTTCGGCTCGGATCCAGAGGTTATGGCCGAGGCAGGGCTGCGGGTGATGGAGCGCTTGCAACCAGATTTCCTCGATATCAATTTCGGTTGTCCCTCGGAACGCATCACCTGTCAGGATGCAGGATCTTCGTTGCTGAGGGATCTGCCCAGGCTGGAGAAAATTGTCAAGAGTGTCGTGCGGCGGCTGGACGGCTATTCAGTAACAGCCAAGATGCGTATTGGCTGGGATGAGGAGAGTATCATCGCGGAGGAAGCCGCTCGTATTATGGAGTCAGAAGGGATTCAGGCGATTGCCGTACACGGGCGCACGAAAGAGCAAGGCTATCGTGGCAGAGCCGACTGGCAGGTGATTGCGCGAGTGGCGGAGTGCGTGAAAATCCCCGTGATTGGCAATGGGGATATTGCCACGGCGGAGGATGTATTGCGGGTACGCCGGGAAACCAGATGCGCCGGGCTAATGATCGGGCGCGCTGCGCTGGGCCGCCCATGGATTTTCAAGGAGATCAAATTTGCGCTGGCGACAGGAGAAAAGCCACCGCCGCCTTCGTACGAAGAGAGGGTTGCCGTCATCTATGACTATGCCTGCGAATTACAACGTCGGTTGGCGCCCGGGCAGACCAAAGAGATCGGCTGGATGCGTTCACGGTTGATCAGCCTGACCAAGGATATGCGGGGTGGGCGTCGCCTGCGTCAGGCCTTAACCGAAGCGGTGACCCTGGGCGACCTGAAGGGATTGTGTCAGGAATACCGGGCATGGCTGGGGGAGAAATAGTGGACAGGGTGGACAGGGTGGACAGGGTGGACAG
>CAZYDZ010000106.1:0-7756 GCA_964646535.1 uncultured Opitutaceae bacterium | reverse complement strand
GAGAATCCCGCAGAGCCTTTACCCTTGTAGAAATGTTGTTTGTGATCGCCATTATTCGTGTCAGTGGCTCGTGCGTTGGCGGACGGCTTCGAACAGGGTGATGGCGGTGGCCATGGCGACATTGAGGGAGTCTGCCTGACCTGCCATCGGAATGACCAGGCGGGTGTCCGCCTGTTGTAGCCAGAGGGGACTGAGACCATACTGTTCGGAACCCATCACCAGCGCAAGTGGGCCGCGTAGGTCAGATTGCGTGTAAACCGTGTCCCCGTCGGGGGTGGTGACTGCGATCTGAATATTTCGTTCACGCAGGAAATCAATCATGCGTTGTGAGTGTGCGGTATAGATCGGAACGGAAAAGAGCACCCCTGTGGAAGCGCGCACCACATTGGGATTGAAAATATCGGTGACGGGATCACACACCAATACTGCCTCAATGCCCGCGGCATCGGCTGCACGCAGGATGGTGCCGAGATTGCCAGGTTTTTCGATGGATTCGATCACCAGCAGGAAAGGAGCCTCGGATGGCATAAAGCCTGACAGGTCGTGATCCCATTGTTCGGCCACGGCGAGCAGGCCATCGGGGCGATCGCGGTAGGAGCATTTGGCAAACGCGCTTTTACTGAGTTCGTAGAGCCTGCATCCACTGGAGGCTGCTTCACGCAGCAAGGTCGGTTCATTTTCTCCCAGAAACCACTCGGGCGAGAAGAACAACTCCCGTATGGGGCAGCCTTTGGCCAATGCGCGCGATACCTCCCGATAACCTTCAATCAGAAATTGTTTTTGCCTGTCGCGGTCGCGTCGATCCCGTAGTTTGACCAGATTTTTGACCTTGGGATTTTGCAGCGATTGAATGAGTTCGGCAGGCGGCAATGAATTTGAAGTAGCCATCGGATACGAAAACAGAATGGATGAACGGTTCTGGTGATATCAATAAAAATGAAGTCAAGCAAACCGCAGATCATCGCAGATTGCCACAGATATAAAATAAAGCATTCTCTGTGACCATCTGTGGTTTCATGAGATGGTTCTTGTCCTGTAGGAGGGGCAAGCCCTATCCATTCAATGCTTTGTAGATTCGCATGGGGATTTTCTGTAATCATAAAAAACACAAGGAAGCACAAAGGCACGAAGAATCAGAAGCTCTGGTTTTCACTGTTGTCCCGATATCCCTTGGGGGAAATACCTGAGAGACTTTGAAACCAGCGGGTGAAATTGGATGGAGAGGAAAATCCAAGTGTATAGGAAATCGATTTGATGCTTTGATTTTTCTGTGACAATTCGCTGTAGGCCGCCAGCAGCCGACGCTTGTTCCAGTACATCAGTGGAGTAAAGCCGAGATCCTTGCGAAATAGTTTGTTGAGTTGGCTGATACTGATGCCGACCTTTGCGGCGAGATCCCGTTCGTGGAAAGGCTCATGAAACGGATGGTTTTGCAGGATCAGCAGCGCGATGCGGGTTTTTTCATGCAGTTGACTCAGGGTGACGGGTGGAATACCGCGTGAGGAAAGGGTTTCGTAATAGGCGTAAAGCCACGTATGAAAGGCAGGCTGCAGACGCAGGTACTGAGAGAATGTTCCTTCTAATTCAAGCGGGAGAGGAGAGGGTTGCTCTTGGTTTACCGCAGCAACCAATTGTTTGGTTGCACTGGCCAGCGCAGGCGCCTCGTCATCGGAAAATGAGATCGTGCGATCTCTTGCGAACAGGTGGGCTCCGCTGGGCCAGTCGGAGGTGAAACGTATGGAGACCAGATGTGTGTTGGGGGCTATTTCCTGTCGTCCTGATGCCTGTGGCGGGAGCACCCATGTCCCTGGCGTGTAAGTTTCCGTTCCCGTTTCCAAATGCAGTTTGATCCATCCCTTGCGTATGAACCATACGGGGACGGGATAGGATGTGTACTCCCACATGCTCGGATGTCGTGTCGGAGCCTCCAGCATTCTGTCGTATGCCCACACTAGATGGGTGTGCAGAGAGGACCAATGATCAAACCGTTTTTTATCTTGAGGATGAGCAGAATTGAATGTTTTTTGAGCAGAACTCATAAGGGACGGTCGTTGCAGGATGCTCAACCAGAGTAGATGATTCACGTTTACACGGATTATGAAAATAGCGCAAACGCATTTCCTGGATTGTGATATTTTGGTGGCTGGCGGTGGTCCGGCAGGTGTTCCTGCGGCGTTGGCGGCAGCCCGTCAGGGAGCCAAAGTGGTTTTGTGTCAGGACCGTCCCGTATTGGGAGGTAATGCCAGCAGTGAAGTGCGCATGCACATTGTGGGGGCCAATGGAGACCGTAGGGGAAAGGAGTTGGAGACTGAAACTCGGGAGACGGGGATCATTGAGGAGATACGTCTGGACAATGCCTGGCGCAATGTCCAGGGGTCACCATCCATGCTGGACTTCCTGCTTTACGACAAATGTCGGGAAGAGAAAAATCTGCGGGTTCTGCTCAATACCAGCGTAGTGGACGCAACAGTACAGGATGGACGCATTACTGAAGCAGAAGCTATTCGTCCGTCGACTGAAGATCGCTTCATTATTCGTGCCAAAGTATTTGTTGATTGTACTGGTGACGGCGGATTGGGGGCTGCGGCAGGCGCTGCATATCAGATGGGTCGCGAAGAAAAAGAGCGTTACGGGGAAAGCCTGGCCCAGGACAAGGAGGATAAAAAAACCTTGGGGTCCACTTTGTTGCTCATGGCGCGCAAGCACGAGCGCCCCATGCCATTTATTGCTCCCGGTTGGGCAAGAAGGTTTACTGAGGAGGATCTAAAGCTGCGTGGGCACGCCTATGAGGGGGTAGACACCGGGTTGGAATATGGATTCTGGTGGCTCGAATGGGGAGGAGAACTGGATACGATCAAGGACAATGAACGCATTCACGACGAGTTGTTGGCAATTGTCATGGGGGTCTGGGATCACATTAAAAATGGAGGGGACCACGGAGCGGAAAACTGGGCGTTGGACTGGTTTGGCGCTGTGCCTGGAAAACGTGAGAGCAGGCGTTTTATCGGTCAATATGTGCTGAATGAAAACGATGTGATGAAATCGCATGCGTTTGAGGATGCCATTGCCTACGGCGGCTGGCCGATTGACACCCATCCTCCACGGGGTGTGGATGCAAAGGACGAGCTACCATGCACACAACACCGTGTTCCGTATCTTTATGACATCCCGCTACGCAGTTGTGTGGCCCGCGATATATCCAACCTGATGTTCGCGGGAAGGAATATATCCGCAACCCATATTGCCTTCGCTTCCACTCGTGTGATGGCGACATGTGCGCTGATGGGAGAAGGTGTCGGTGTGGCGGCAGCATGGGCTGTAAAGAATGAGCATCAACCTGCGGCGCTGTCTGCGAACCGCGAGGCCATTCGTGCAATTCGTCAGGCTCTGTTGCGCAATGACGCATATCTGATCGGTGAGTCTATCGACGAAACCGACAATCTCATTTCCCGCGCCACCCTTTCCGCATCCAGTGAACAGACTGGCGGCGAGGTGGCCAACCTCCTGTCGGGGCAAAACAGAAGCGTGTGGGGTGAACGCGGAGTTCCACCGAATCGTCAAGCCCGTGGTTCCCATCGCTGGATGAGTGATCCGATTCAAGGATTGCCCGCCTGGGTTCAGGCGGATTGGCAGGCTCCTCTGGATGTCCGGGAAATCGTTCTGGTTCTCGATTCGGGATTGTCGCGTCACCTGACATTGAGCCAGAGCAAAGCGTATTTTGATAGCATGGTCTGGGGCAAGGGACAGCCTGAAATGATCCGCAGTTTCGAAGTCGAAGCGTTGCAGAATGGAAGCTGGCATAGCTTGTCGAAGGTGGACGAACAATGGCAGAGAATCTGGCGGTGGAAATCGGAAAAACCAATCCGTATGGCGGCGTTACGGGTCAAGGTAAACTCCGTTTGGGGCATCGATCACGCCCGTATCGTGCGCTGGGCCGTGTATTGAGGAGATTTCTTTTTTCTAATCTTTACATTATTGGGTGATTAACTCATGATAAGGCTCTTTTGCAAAGGTTTCTTTATCCAGCTTAAGAGAGTCTGTCCATGTTAGAGAAAAGTAAATGGAACACGTTACAGGGACTGATCCAGGGGTCTTCAAGGGAAGAGCTTGCCTGGATTAGCGGCTATTTGGCTGGATTGCTCGGGCAATCGCCGGCAGATCAGGCAGGAGCGATATCGGCGGCCACGGTGCCAAAGACCAATCGTTTTACGCTGGCCTACGGGACGGAGACGGGCAATGCGAAGAAGCTGGCTACACAGTTGGCAGCGGAGGCAAAAAAGAAAGGCTTCCAGATCAAGCTGGTCTCGTTGGATCAATATCGCATTGCGGATCTGGAGCGTGAGGAATACCTGTACGTCGTGGTCAGCACACAAGGGGATGGGGAACCACCAGCGGGTGCATTGAAGTTTTTTGAGGGGTTGCGCCAGTCGGAGAAGAAACTGCCCAAGTTGAAATACGGAGTGCTCGGGTTGGGGGACACCTCCTATCCGCAGTTCTGTCAGGCAGGAGTGGAACTGGATGAGTTGTTTGCCAAACAGGGAGGCGAGCGAGTATTGGAGTTGGTCAAGTGTGACACCGATTACGAGGCTCCTGCTGCGCAATGGTTTGCGACCGTACTGGACAGTCTGTCATCCGCTCCGGCTCCCGCGGTGGCGGGTGGCGCCGCAAAGCCTGCGGCGAGTGGCAAGAAAAATTACCAAGGCACGGTAGTTGCCAACATCAACCTGAATGATACACCGTCAAACAAGGAGACGCATCACATTGAGATTCGTTGTGATGAGGATATTGCCTACGAGGCAGGGGATGCGGCGGGGTTTGTACCACACAATCAGGCAGACCAGGTGGAGCGCGTGTTGCATGCGCTCCGGGTGGATGGCAAGGGAGAGGCCTCCTTTCGTGGAGAGACGGCCACTTTGCGCGACCTGTTGACCCGCAAGGTGAGTATTTTGGGGTTGCCCCCGCGGGTGACGAAAAAATATGGGGAATTGGCGGGCAAAGAGATTCCCGAACAGCGTTTGGATTTGGCGATTTTACTGGAACGGCATCCCTTGCGTGACTCTGTGTTCGCGCAACAATTACTGGATATTCTGGATCCGATAGCGCCGCGCCTTTATTCCATTGCCTCTGCGCCTGGAGCACATGCGGGAGAGCTGCATTTGACCGTTGCGCGTAATACCTATGCCGTAAACGGGGAAGATCGACACGGGCTTTGTTCTCATTATTTGAATACACTGCCTGAGGAGAGCGCAGTGGATTTTTATATTCATCCCAACCACAATTTTCGCCTGCCAGCGGATGACAAGGATGTGATTATGGTTGGGCCTGGCACGGGAATTGCGCCGTTTCGTTCGTTTTTATTTGAGCGGGATTCGCGCGGTGCAGCGGGACGCAATTGGCTGTTCTTTGGGGAACAGCACTTTGTGACCGATTTTCTCTACCAGACCGAGTTGCAAAACTTTCTTGAATTGGGGACGTTGACCCGCCTCGATCTGGCCTTTTCACGGGATCAGAAAGAGAAGATTTACGTACAGCAGCGCCTGCGTGAAAATGGAGCCCAGGTGTACGAGTGGTTGCAGCATGGCGCCAGTCTGTATGTGTGCGGAACCAAGGATCCGATGAGTCATGATGTGGAGAAAGCTTTATTGGAAATTGTGCGTGAGCATGGTAAGCTTTCCGAAGAAGAGGCTGTTCGGTATCTGGAACGGCTCAGTAACGATAACCGATATTTGAAAGACGTCTATTAAGCCATGTCCAACCCACCATTATCTGCTGTAGAGAGGATTAAACAGGCCAGCCTGGGTCTGCGTGGCACCATCAAGGAAAGCTTGATGGACGCACACACTGGCGCGATTCGTTCGGATGACCAGGCATTGGTCAAGTTTCACGGGATGTATTTGCAGGATGATCGTGACCGCCGTGAGGTGCGTGCTGCGAAGAAACTGGAACGTCTCTACTCCTTCATGGTTCGCCTGCGTTTACCCGGCGGTTTTCTGACTCCTGAGCAATGGATCTGCCTGCATCATGTTGCAGGAGAGCATACCACTGGGGTGATTAAAATCACGACCCGTCAGACGGTTCAACTGCACGGGATTCTGAAGTCGCATATCCGTCCCACACTACAGGCGTTTAACCTTTCTGGTATTGATTCCATTGCCACCTGCGGCGACGTGAATCGCAACGTGATTGTGAGCGGTCATCCGGTGGAATCGCCCTTGCACGCCAAGATTCATGGTTATGCGCGGATGATCAGTGAATACCTGAAACCGAAGACCCGTGCCTGGTACGAAATCTGGATCGGTGAGGAGAAGCTGGTGGAAAAAACGGAAGACGATCCCCTTTATCAAGACCGCTACATGCCGCGCAAGTTCAAGGTAGGCATTGCGATTCCTCCGAACAACGACCCGGATGTTTATGCCAATGATGTCGGCCTGGTAGCCATTATCGAGAACGATAAACTGCTCGGGTTTAACGTGGCGGTAGGCGGTGGCATGGGCGCGACCCACGGCAATGAGAAAACGTATCCGCGGGTGGCGACGACCATTGGTTTTGTCGATGCTTCGGAGAACGATGACAAACTGTTGCAGACGGTGTACGGAATTGCCACTGTGCAGCGTGATTTCGGGGATCGCAGTGACCGTTCACAGGCCCGTTTGAAATATACCGTGGACCGCATGGGAGTGGATGCGTTCCGCGCGGAGTTGGAAGATCGCCTCGGGTTCAAACTCGGCAAGCCCAGGCCAGTGACCTTTACTCGTCGCGAGGATCACTATGGCTGGGTAGAGGATTCCCGAGGGTTGTGGAATTACACGGTTTTTGCCGAAAACGGCCGCGTATTGGATGACCACAATTGCGCACTCAAGTCCGCGATTTTTGAAGTTGCAGAGACGGGCAAGGCAAATATCCGTTTCACTGCCAACCAGGGTTTGATTGTTGCTGACATCAAGCCCGTGGACAAGAAGACCGTACAGGCGATTCTGGAGAAACACAGGGTCGTTGCCTGGACGGAGAAAGCTTCTGTGTTGCGCAAGAATAGTATCGCCTGTGTCGCGCTGCCAACTTGCCCGCTGGCGTTGTCAGAATCCCAGCGTTACATGCCTTTACTGATTGCAAGAATTGAGGAGCTGCTCGAAAAACATGGTCTGCAAAATGAAAATATCATCACTCGTATGACGGGATGCCCGAATGGCTGCGGCCGCTCGCGCCTGTGCGAAATCGGTTTTGTCGGGACTGCCCCCGGAACGTACAATCTGTACATCGGCGGAGACCATGTCGGCAATCGGTTGAATCAGATCTATCGCGAAAATATCCAGGAACCCGAAATCCTGGAAGCCTTGGACGATCTGTTCCTGCACTTTGCCAAGGAGCGCCAACCCGGTGAGCACTTCGGCGACTTCGCATTGCGCAAGGAGTGGGTCAAGGCCAGTTAGAAGAATCAAGGAAACCGCAGATTATCGCAGATTGCCACAGATATAAAATAAGGGGCTGTAGTCGCTAAGCGGGCAAAAGCCTGCAAAAATCTACAGCAATGTATGAACGCAAGAGTCGTCTAAGTCGGCATAAACAAATGAGACTTATTGAGCTTTTGTGTCCAGGAGCAACCGCGCGTGCTGCGGCGAGATTGTTGGGGTTCAGGCTAAACGTCATTTACGCCGACTCAATGGTATCAAACCAGACAACTTTTACTACTTCCTCAAGGAGTGTGAATGCCGCTAGTTTAAGGCCATGATCGCTGGTTTTATGGGTAGGGTGCTCCCGA
>CAZYDZ010000105.1:0-7888 GCA_964646535.1 uncultured Opitutaceae bacterium | reverse complement strand
GTATGCGCCGCGTTCTGAGCCTCAGGCTGGCCGGGAAGCATGCAGCCCTCGTTGCCGTGGCCCAGGATGTCATCAATGACGGCCTTCATGTTGCCGTTAAAGTCACGCCCCTGGGCGAAGAGGCCGCTGCTGATGGCATCCGGATGGATGACCTGGAAATAGAAGCTGCCGGTGCGTTTTTCACCTTCCGGCGTCGGCTGGCCCTTGATCGTCGGGTGGGCGCCGCCGCCGCGCAGGGTCGGCAGGGAACCGCCGATCATCGCACCCATCACTTCGATGAGAAGCGATAGGCCGTAGCCTTTGTGGGCACCGAAGGGCAGCAGCCACTGGGCCGCATTGGCGTCCGTGGTGGGGTTGCCTTCCGCGTCCACAGCGGCGCCGGGAGGCAGCGGCTTGCCTTCACGCTTGAGCTGCTGCACGCGGCCCATGGCCACGGTGCTCGTCGCCCAGTCAATGACGATGGGGAAACCGCAAGCGTCCTGCGTCGGCAGGCCCCAGGAGTGCGGGTTGGTGCCGAGCACGGGGAATTTGCCGCCGAAGGGCACCACCTCGCCCAGGGTGGAGGTGCAGTTGGTATAGGCGATGTAGCCTTTCTTGGCAGCATCCATGACGTAGCCGCCGCCCCACAGGTAGTGGAATGCGTTGTCCACGCTGACAATGCCGACGCCGTACTGGTCTGCCATACGGATGCAGGTTTCAATGGCTTCATAGGCGGTGGCCTGGCCGAGTTTACGATTGGCATCCCAGATTTCCGCTGCTGCGAAACGGGAGGCTTTCTTTTCGATCTGAGCCCCTGGGACACATCCTTGTGAGCCGCTGCCAAACAGGTGGTCGAGATGAAGCGCTTTCAGGGCGTTGTGCGTGCGGATGCCGTGGCGTGTGGCGTACGCGGCAAAACGGGCGGCATAGGAGGATTCCTCATTGTCAAAACCACGATGGCGATACGCTGCTTCTACCAGAGTGTTGTGCGTGGTCTCTGGAATGACATAGAAGGTTTCTTTCATGGAATGTTCAGGTAGTCGGATTAAAAGGAGTTGATCTGTGCGAGTGGTTGTTCGCCATTGAGCGCCCGTATCAGGTTTTGCAGCGCCTTGTCAGCCTGGCGGGCTACGCTTTCGTGAGTGCGCGAGCCGATATGAGGAGTGATCAGGCAGTTGGGCAGGTGGAGAAATGGGTGATCGGGAGGGGGTGGTTCTTCATCCATCACGTCTGCGGCATACCCACGCACCTTACCTGATTTCAGGGCGGCGATCATGGCTGTGGTGTCGATCAGCTCGCCGCGGGCACAATTGATAATACGCACGCCTGCCTTCATTTGTGAGATCGAGTGACCGTTGATCAACCCTTTCTTTTCGGGAGTCAGGTTGGTGTGCAGGGTGATGATATCGGATTCTTGCCAGATTTCATTCAATGTATTGGCTCTTCGGATACGGTATTCCGCAGCGAATTTCTCGTCCCAGTGATTGCCATAAGCGATCAGGTTTAGGCCAAACGCACTGGCGCGTATGGCTACTTCCCTGCCAATCATGCCGAGTCCGATGATGCCCAGGGTCTTGCCCAGGATTTCATTGCCAATCAGACGCTTCCAGGTGCCCGCGCGGACATATTGAATCTCTTCCACCAGGTTTTTGGCCATTGCCAGCATCAATGCGATGCAATGCTCGGCAACGGTTGTTTGGTTGACCCCTGGCGTGTAACAGACGGGGATACGTAGTTCGGTGGCTGCTGCAATATCGATCTTGTCAACACCCACACCGTATTTGCTCAACACTTTGAGCCGAGGCAAAGCCTTTTCCAGAACGGCGCGCGTGATCAGATCGTCTCCGCAGATGTATCCGTCCACATCCCCGACCAGAGCCAGAGTGTCGGCTTCATTCAGTGGTCCGCGCGCCGTGATGACTTCCCATCCCGTATCCCGCAGCAACCGGTGATGCGGTCCGGGAGTGTCCTGGAATGATGTAGTGGTAAGAAGAATACGTTTTGACATGTTGGAAATCAAAAGCCCCCTTGGGGGAGAGGGAAATTGCCTGTGGATTCCCGTTTGATCAGACGGGGGGATATTTCAATGTACAAAGGACTGTGGTTGCTGCCTGTTTCAATCTCTCCCAACAGGACTCGCGCTGCGCTGCCCATGAGACTGGTGACATCCTGGTCAATCGTTGTCAGGTTGGGGCGGGACCATGAAGCGATGTCGAGATTGTCGAAGCCCACCAGCGCAAAGTCTTCAGGCAGACGGTAGCCGGCTTCCTGCAGGTGGCGGCTGATTGCAATGGCGAGCCGGTCATTGAGGGCGATCAAACCTGAGGGCAGGGGATTGGATTGTTTCAAAAAGGCCTTGGCCAGGGCAGCGCCATAGCGAAAATCCTGTAGATCGTAGTCGGGCAGCGATATGGAAATGAAATCCCGCTTCCAGTCTAGCCCCAGCTTGTTTATGGCAGAGAGAATCCCGTCCATGCGGGCTTTGCCGTACTGGTCCGTACTGGGAATTCCCAACAGACCAAACTTGCGGTGCCCCTGATCGTAGAGGTGGCAAAGGATGGACTCCATGGCGGCCTTGCGATTCAGGCAGACTTGGGAAAAGGGCAGGGAATGGGCAGGATCCACTGCAACCACGGGAGTCCCGTTCTGTATCAGTTGTTGCACCAGCGGATCTTTGGGGTGCAGGGTGGAACCAACCAGGATGATGCCATCCACATGAACGGATAGAAAGTGGCGAATGATCGTTGTTTCCAGGTTCTGGTCTCCCGCTGTCAGCTCCAGTATTCCACGGTACTGCTGCTCGCGCAAGCATTTGAGCAGCACACTGGCCTTATACGCCAGCAGAGGGGCTTCCAGTTGCTGAAAACAGATGCCGATCAGTCGGCTCGGTACACCGCGCAGGCCACGCGCCATACGATTGGGTTCAAAGCTCAATTCCTGAATCGCGGACATGACCCGTTCGCGCGTTTTAGAGTGTATTCCAGGGTGATTATTCAGTACTCTTGAAACTGTCCAACGCGAAAGACCCAGATGCTTTGCCAGTGCCGCAGTACTGGTAATGGAAGGGGATCTGGAGTTTTCTGTTGACATTTTCGTTAAGTCTAACACGTGTGTGAATATAGTTGTTTTGTCAAATATGAAATCGTCGACACCATTGGGATTGCATCGATCATTTGGATTTGGGGACCGTTTGGGTCTTGCGACACCAGGCCATCTGGCTGCATTAAAGGGGAGCCAGTTTCTCGGTATTTTCGCGCAGCAATCGATTCGCGAGATGGCCCGCACCGAGCGCACGCCACGTGAGGTAATGGATGCGGCATTGCGGGCGTTGGCCGCCCACGGGTATGATCAGCAGTGGGGAGCGGACGCGGACCATTTGAAGACGCCTGCGGATGTGCGGGTGACTGCGCAGGCAGGGTTTACTTTTTTTACCATTGATCCGTCGGAGTACGTTAATAACGGTGCGGACACCATGTCTGAGGCTGCATTGCGCGAGGAAGTGGCGCGCCAGAATCACGAAAGCTTGTACGGGGACGGAGGAGTGGAAGGGTTGTATTCAGGCAAGACATGGCAGGCAGGCGCGGAAGAGTTGCGGTTTGACGACGCAGTCCTGTTGAGAGCCGCGGTGAAATACGGGCGTGCGGTGACGCATGTGGAGAAGATGGCGCGTGTGATAGCGGAGGAGACCGCGGGGCGGCCGTATGAGATAGAGGTGTCGGTCGATGAGACGGATTCGCCGACATCACCGCTGGAACATCTGTTTTTTGCGTTGGAGCTAAAACGACGTCAGGTGAAAGTCATCAGTCTGGCACCGCGTTTTATAGGAGAATTTGAGAAGGGCATAGACTACAAGGGAGACCGTGCTGCGTTTGCCGTCTCGTTGCGTTTGCACCGTGTGATTGCGGAAACCTTCGGGCCCTACAAAATCAGTATCCACAGTGGTTCAGACAAGTTCAGTATTTATCCGATTATTGGAGAAATCTGTGGCGATCTGTTACATGTAAAGACTGCGGGCACCAGTTATCTGGAAGCATTGCGTGTTGTTGCGCGTACGGAGCGGGATTTGTTTCGAGAGATCGTGGAATATAGCGCAGGACGCTTTGCGCAGGATCGCGTCAGCTATCACATATCCGTGACCGAAAGTGATATTCCAGGATTGTTGCGAGCAGGAGCCAATGAGCGAGAACAGGTATTCCTGAACGAAAACAACGGTCGTCAGGTGTTGCATGTCACGTTTGGCTCCGTCCTGACCAAGGGTATCACAGCTTCCGGTCAGCCGTTCAAACAGGCAATCCTGGAAACGCTGGAACGCAATGCAGACCTGCACGCGGAAGTATTGGAAAAACATCTGGGAAAACACATCCGATTGTTGGAAGGCCGCGCCTGATTTTGGGGATATGGGGGAGGTTTTTCTTGGTTAACCCTGCCCGTAGAGGGTCTGGGAGACAAGGTCTGGGCACTCCGCAATCGCCTGTTTGAGATGGATGAGACAGGCCAGTAATGGGATGGATAGATGTCTTCTTGCTTCTTCTTTGAGGTACTTGCTGATTTCGTTATTGAGGTCCGTCAGCGTGGGTACTGGCTTCGGGGAAATGATATCCTTGTCATTGACTACCTCGGAGCGATTCGGGTGTATCAGGTTGAGAGGCTGGTTCAACCGTGCCACACCAGTGAAACCGGGTAGCCCCGCCCTACCCGCCCATCTGAAGTAACCAGTAATAAGTAGATTGGATTGTAAGCCCAATTGGATGCGAGCGCCTTCTTTCGAGGACTCCTCTCCCAACTCACGAAGCATACCTTTGAGGATCAGGTTGTAGAGGGAATCACCTTCAGAGAGATCGCTCCAATCCAGTGATCCTGAGCCAGTTGGAGCAGCCTTTCTTGATGAAAACATGGCTGTGGCCCCTTGGGTCCAGAGGGCAAGGTATCCGTCAGAGCTAATTCCTAAAATATTGCCGCCGATATGGTTGGATAGACTGGAACCCTCAAGGAGATTCAGGTGGTTTGCTGTGCAGCATCTTACTTGATTTCCTCTATGGAGAGTTAATGAGTGTCCGTTACGATCAATTTTCTGGAAATCAAACCAGAAAAGTTCATTGGTCAGGAAGCTCGAAAAATAGTCTGTTTTGTAAACATCAATTACTTTGACTGATGGTACAAGGTCGCTAGCTAGGCCGATCTTGGTTTCGTTGAAAAACATTTTACCTGCGCTTCTTGCCGCGCGGAAATGGCAACGTAGGTATTGGCAGTAATTATTGGAATTTTCCCGAAGATTCTCGATCAGGTTTGTGCGATGCTCATTTTTTATCTCAAGTGCAATATCGGTTGCATTTGTTCGCAGGTAGGTATTGGTGGAGAGGCTATGAAAGAAACCATCCATCCCGTCGGATGACATTACCTTTTCCATGTCGCTCCCAAGGGGTGACTTCATTTCCGTCACCTGTTTTTGGTGAGTTAAACTCGGAACGACCTGATAAGAGCCTTTTTTGAAGTAGGCTCCATAGATTTTATAAACACTCCAACAGATGGATAGAGTGCCCAAAATCAGGCTGATGGAAATCACCCGATTTGAGAAAATCCCCTCTGTGAAGTGAAAAAGGCGACTGCCTGCACTGGGAATAAAGAAGGCCGATGTGATGGCGAGACTCCAAATTTCAGATCGTTTGCGGAGAATGCGAAACTCGTACCAAATGATACTGCTTAATTGCGATTTTTTGAAAGTTGGGCTTTTTTTCATCGGAGGGCTGTACAAGATCGAACAGGATACAGAAGTACCTCATTGTTAGACCCTTGAGGCTTTGGGGTTGAAAGTCTAGCCCGAAAATTTCAGGGCGGTCAAGTTATTGTTTCTTGTTTTCATCGTAGTGATGAACGAGGACTCGAACAGAGTTGCAAGAGGCTGCGGTGATGACTTCGGTCTGTAGAATCCGGTTTTTCCTTGCCTCGGGTGGTGATTTAGGTTCTGATCGTCCTTTCCATTGGTTCCGGGAACTGGTGGTAAACGGATTCACAACATACAAGATTACATGATCCAAGATCGCCTTGGCGCCCGGGCCCTGGCTTGATACGGAGACCTATAATATGAATATCACAGTAAGAGACCTGCTCGATGCCGGCGTTCACTTCGGACACCAGCTCCGCCGTTGGAATCCGCGCTCCAAGCCCTTTGTGTTTGATCAGCGCCACGGCATTTCCATTATTGATTTGGAAAAGACCTATGCCTGCCTGGAAAAGGCGACCGAGTTCATTCAGGAACTGGTGGCAAACGGGGGCGATGTATTGTTGGTAGGCACCAAGAAGCAGGCTCAGGAGCTGATCCGCGAAGCGGCTGCTGCTACAGGAATGCCGTTTTGCTCCAACCGCTGGATGGGCGGTGGATTGACCAATTTCAGTACCATCAAGCGCAGTATTGAGAAGTACAAGCGCTATCTGTCGATGGAAAACGACGGGTCCATGGCCAAGCTGCCCAAGAAGGAAGCTGCTGCGATCAAGCGCGAAATGGCCCGTATGAACCGCAATCTGGAAGGAATGCTGGAATTGCGGGAATTGCCGCGCGCCGTGTTTCTGATTGATGTGAAAACAGAAGCCATTGCGGTGCAGGAAACCCGCCGCCTGGGAATCCCTCTGGTAGCATTGGTCGATACGAATTCCGACCCAAGTCTGGTGAATTTCCCCGTTCCAGGCAATGATGATGCGGTGAAATCCATTCGTATTATCGTGGAAGCCATTGTGGAGGCGATTCAGAATGGCCTGTCACAGCGTGAGTCCCGTCGCGCAGCGAAGGGTGTTGCGGTGGCAGCGCAGAAAGAAATTTATGCGGAACAACAGAAGCAGTCCGCTGAAGGCAAGATCAGCAATGTGGAAGAACTGGCTATGGCCAAGAGTTCCAATCTGGTGAGCTTTAATCCTGATGATACGGAAGAGGTAGAGGTTCCAGCTGTCAAAAAGAAGAGCAGCAAGAAGCCGATCGACCAGATTCTGGATGACACTGCTGAATAACCCTGGCAAGTAAAAGTAGAAATATGAGCGAAGCAATTAGTGCAAAAGTGGTGGGTGAGCTCCGGGAGAAAACTGGAGCAGGCCTGATGGATTGTAAGAAAGCCTTGCTGGAGGCTGCTGGTGATATTGCACAGGCAGAAGTTATTCTGCGCAAAAAAGGTGTCGCCACAGCAGCCAAAAAGGCTGGTCGTGAAGCCAGTGAAGGGTTGATTGAACAGTACATCCACATGGGTGGAAAAGTCGGGGTGCTGTTGGAAATCAACTGTGAAACTGACTTTGTGGCGAAAACCGACGATTTCCGCAGCCTGGCCAAGGATATCTGCCTGCACATTGCAGCAGCCAATCCGGTCAGCATCCGCCGCGAAGATGTGGATGCCAACCTGGTCGAGAAAGAGCGTGAAATCGCCCAGTCTCAAGCAGAAGGCAAGCCACCCGCAGCCGTGCAGAAGATCGTCGAAGGCAAGCTCGACAAGTTTTTTGCGACCGTCTGCCTGGTGGAACAGCCGTTTGTGAAGAATCCTGACCAGACGATCTTGGATCTGCTCAACGAAAAGATCGCCAAGCTGGGTGAAAACATCGTCATCCGCCGCTTCACCCGTTACCAACTGGGTGAGTAAGCGATAAACGAACTCTTTAAAATCCAGGCCATCTTCCCGCGAGGGAAGGTGGCTTTTTTTATGGTATCACCAGAGAACTGACACGTTCGACATGCCGCTAATCCTGTTCATTCTGTAAATCCTGTCTAAAAAAACGGATAGGATATACAGATCAGAGTGAGGGTGTCATCGCTGTGATAGTATCATTTGATGCTATCATGGGGCAATCCTTTCTTCCTTGTAGGAGTCCCGACTTATCTATCGGGACGACACCGAGATCATGTTGACTTGGTCGCGGCGTAAAGCCGCTCCTA
>CAZYDZ010000104.1:6040-7893 GCA_964646535.1 uncultured Opitutaceae bacterium | reverse complement strand
ACGAGAATCCTTGTTTTTGTCTCAGTCGGAGACTCCATAATATCGTTGTATACAATAACGCAACCAACGTTCAGACAACCACGATGCTCCACAAGAAGCAATCTTTGCCTGAAAAAAACTTCCCCAGCGTACGGTTTCGTGACCAGGACGTTGTGCCATCCCGACAATACGCGATTCCAACGACTCGGGCAGCGGAGCCTCCCGCAAATGCTGCTCCACCTTATCCCATACCCGCTGCCAGCGTTCCTGCGTCACCGCAACAGGCTGTAAGCGCTGCATCGACTGGTTGAAACCTGTGTGAAAATCTCCCAGTCGCACATCTTTCAGCCACGGCGCCCCTGGCCATTCCAACATCAGGCTCTGCAAGGTCTGTGAAAGAGCGGACTTGGCCCCGTTATAGACCGCACAATATGGAATCGGCATTTCGGCGGCCAACGAGGAAATCGAGATGATTGTTCCCCCGCCTCTCTCCCGCATCCCCTTGAGAAACCCGCGCACCAGATGTAGCGGTCCGTGCAGAAGCACCTCCCACAACTCCATTTCCTGCTCGCGACTCATATCCTCGTAAGCACCGAATATTCCAGCTCCTGCATTGCCGATTACCAGATCGGGGACTCCCACTTCCGACAAAATGTTTTCCAGGAATTGTGCTCGCGACTCAGCATTACCCAGATCCAGCGTCCAGTAACGTACACCTGCTTCAGGCTGATCCATCCTGTCAGGATTGCGCGATGTACCATGTACCTGCCATCCCGCCCTGCTTAACGCGCGGGCGAAAGCGCGCCCCAGTCCGGCACTGGCGCCGGTGATGACCGCCGTTCTACAATGGGTACTCACTCTGTACTGCGAAACAACAGAGAAACATTGGCCCCGCCAAATCCACTGCTGTTCGAAAGAATCAATTGGGGCTTCTCCTGTATAGTCTCCTGAATAATCCGCAACCCGTCACAGGCCGGGTCCAATTCACGAATACCAGCCGAACCTGGTGTGAATCCCTCTTGCATGGAAAGTAACGAAAACGCCCCCTCCATTACGCTCGCCAACGACAATCCGTGCCCCGACAACGCCTTGGTACTGCTGATCGCAGGCCCTTTTTCTCCCAATCCGCCAAATACACTCTGCAACGCCTTGATCTCGGACAAGTCCCCGATCTGCGTCGACGTCGCATGGGCATTGATATAATCCACCTGCCCTGGCTCAATTTGATGCTGCTGCAACAGACGGCGCATTGCTTTTTCCAATCCCACACCCTCTGGATGTGAAATCGCCACATTGTGCCCGTCCGATGCCTGGCTCCATCCCACCATTTCTCCGTATATCTTTGCGTTGCGCGCACGCGCTGTCTCCTCTTCCTCCAAAATCATCACGACCGCCCCTCCTGTACCAACAAACCCGTTGCGTCTGGCATCAAACGGCTTGGATGCATTGTCCGGATCGGGGCTCGATGAGAGGGCGCGCATACTGGCAAATGGCAGTATGGCATCCTGATTGCCATCTTCGGCCCCCACCACAAACATCCGCTTCTGGCGCCCTGTCTTGATTTCGTCATAGGCAAAACCAAGCGCATGCCCGGAGGATGCACAGGCCGATACAAAACCACAAGACGCCCCAATAATACGAAATGCCGCAACCAGATTGAAACTGAGCGTCCCCGCAATGGAGGCTACAATCCCCAGCGGGCTGACTCGGGTCACTCCCGCCGCGTACATGTGATTCAAGTGATGGCGCAGTAAAAATACGCTCCCCGCCGACGCAGTATAAATGCCAGTCTCTTCATTGGACACTTCCTCGTCCGATAAGCCTGCGTCCTGAATCGCCTGGGTCATCGCACAGTAGGCATACAATCCGTGTGG
>CAZYDZ010000104.1:5707-6030 GCA_964646535.1 uncultured Opitutaceae bacterium | reverse complement strand
TCCCGCCGCCGCCGCGCAAAATCTCACGGCGCACCCGATACTCGGAGGGGTAAGTCCAGTCCTCCGGGTCCGTTGACTCCGCACTGAACCCCTTCACCGTCCCTAACACTTTCACGGGGATACCAGGCTTTTGGAAAGGCGGATAAAGCTCAAACCCATGACGCTGCTCCCGCAGGTTACGAATGACTGTTTCATGGTCGTTACCTATGCTGGTAATTAATCCAAGACCGGTAACTACAACCTTTGCCATGCGCTGTCTGTATTCTTCAAGGATACCAGGAAGTTAATTTTCCCTGATCGGTGCTTCGCCATCCTGACTGGAA
>CAZYDZ010000104.1:0-5697 GCA_964646535.1 uncultured Opitutaceae bacterium | reverse complement strand
TCCCCACCTACTTTGATGCTTCCTTCAAAAGTCGCCAGCGGATGCTTCATTCGCTTCAGTTTCACGCTCAATTCCAACGTATCCCCAGGCACGCACATCCGCTGGCAACGAACGGACTGGGAAGAAGTAAAGTAAATGGATCGCGGATCCACCCGCACCTGCTCCTCATCAAAAGACTTCTCCAACAGGTAGAGGACACCTAGCTGCCCCAGCGCCTCCAACAGTAGTGAAGCGGGGAAAACGGGATTGTCAGGGAAATGCCCCGCCAAAAACGCCTCATCCCCGCGGATCAAATACTTTCCTGTCGCATGATCCTGATGCAGGGTGGCTTCGGTCAAAAATAAAAACGGCGGCTTCTGCGGCAAACTGAGCAATATTTCCTCTTGCGATATTCGGCGCACCCGCTGCGGAGGAGTCTCCCCCTTCACCTTACATTCAATAAACTGCTTCACATCCCCCAGCGTGAGCAAGCCGCGCAACTCTTCGTTGTCAATCGACACTTTCACCGCCTCTTCAACCAGAATCACAATCTCCACCATCGTCAGGGAATCGATCCCGAGATCCCCCACCAGCTCCAAATGATCACTCTCCTTTTGCAGCAAAGGCCGCAATTCAGGCTCCAGGTACCGTTCGATGATCCCCAGAACCACCGTTGGCAAATACCGCACATCCCCCGACTGCCGAAACTGTACCGCAGATTCGAACACCTCCGGAGGGCAGCGCTTCAAGGTCTCCCGCAGGTTATCAATCTCTTCGGTGGACAAGCTTTTCGGCGCAGCGGTCTGGTTAAGCGAATGAGAAGCCATAACAAAAGGGTTAATTTGAAACGTTAGGCTCCAATTTGTAAATGTTTATTTTCACCGCCTCTTCCATATCTATTCCAGCAGGAAGGGACACTGCAATGAATGGCACTTTGTAATTGCCCGTTGATTTGTGGGAGCATGACCCACATCATTCATCCTACGGTGGTCCTTCACAAGCCTTTTTTCTACTCCGGCAGGATTTGCCTCCGCACCGAAAACACCTCCTGATAAATATTCTTGGAGCCAAACGGGAATCCCTTATACTAACCGTCTGATGAATACTATCCCGTCACAAGAGCCTGATAAGGCGGCACGTAGTAACCGTGTGGTCCTATGGATCGCCCTGGTCTGGCTGATCCTCCTACTCAAGAGCGCCATACTCTCCTATGCCATTCATCACTACAATGCACCCATCGGGCACATCTGGATTTGGGCTCCGTCCATTATCGCAGCAATCCTGATTTCCCTCCTCGTCTGGAAAAAGTAGTGCCTTCTCAGGGAAATCGAGTCATCCCGTTCGGTTCACGGCCCAGTCGTACCGGACATGTTGCATTGGCATCAGTCAAAGGAGTTGCCTCCTGTCTCCAATCTTTTCAGTCATGAGTATTTTCAGTCCCAGTCTTCAACCGCAAACACATCCGCACTCTCTGTCGGAAGAACAGCAGATCGAATGGATCAATTTGAAACTGAGTACGCTGGGGTTGCCCACTTACGGTGATGCCAGCCTGTCTCCCCTCATCAGGCTGTGCGACCCGCTGCTGGCCGAATACAGGGAAAAGAGTCGTCAACTGGGAACCCAGCTATGTCCTGTGGATCAACGCATCCAGGATTTTCTGGAGGACTATTTCAGCGACTGCGGGGAACAGATCCCCAGGCTGCCATCCGAAACGCTGGTGCTGGACGTCCCTGGCATGGCAGCCACGCTTTCCCTGCCTCCCAATGCCGATGAATATGTTTCTCCCTACATTCGCTCCAATCGTATTCAGCAGGGTGTCATCCACAATCCTGTTCATGATCGGCGAACCACCGCGGGCGTATTCCATGTCTGCGAGGGTGGGATTCCCGTGCCGCGCGACAAGTCTCCTGTTCCCCAAACCACATTTCTGAGGCTGCTCAATGCCGCACTGACCCCTCCAAATAACCTGCTGGAACTGCCTTTCACTTCCACCCAGTCGCAACAGGCCCGTTGCATGGTGTCGCTGATGCTGCGCCCTCTGATCGCTCCTACCGTACATGGCATCACGGGAGCCCGCACCATGGAAATCCGTTTCTTTGCACCAGGCAGCCTGGTCAGCAATCTGGATTTTGTCGAACGTATCTTTGGCAATGCGGGGGATCCCAATCTGCCTGAAAATAATGCAGCGCTTGCGCCCGACGAATGGACCGGACACACGGGCTGCGTAATCCTTGCCCCTCATCTAACCCAACTCCGCAAAAAGGATATGGGACTGCCCCATTTCGACCAGGCCACCGAATGGCAGCGTCAAACTGGCATGTGCTGGAAAAAAGAGGATGAACTGTACAATGAGGGACGTTCCTTCAAAATCACCTGTCGTGATACTTCGGGCGTCATTGTCACCCTGATCGCAGATAACTACTTCGGCTACTGTAAAAAGGAAGTAAAGACACAGATCACCTACGCCTGCAATCTGTATGGCATGACGGAAGAGGAACATGCAGGGGGAACCTATGTTTTCCCGAGCTATGAACTGGGGGAAGAATTCACCACCGAGACACACATCCCGATGGTCAATCACACATGGGAGGAAATGATACGGCTGATGGGTTCCCGTGTCGAATTACTGCCCGAGGGCTACGCACGCGACAAACAGTATGCGGACATCTGCTACCTCCCTGAACATGCACGGGTGGATTTGCATGAAGTGAGGATTCACTGGGAAAACGGCGAAGGGGAAACCGTGATCCCGCTCCAGCCTGGCAACACTTATATTTTCCCCTCCGGCTATAAGGTTGAAATGATCAAACCTGGATCAGGCAGGCGTTGGCGGCTGATCGGAACGGTGTCCGAACCCACTTTCTGCCACAAGCCATGCACGGTCTCTGGTGGCGGTAAATCAGAAATCTCCAAACCGATCTCCGATGCGATCCTGCACGGACATGTTTACATCCAGGACTTTAACAGCGATTTTGCCCAGGTTCGCGAAATCCTCGAAAAGGATTTCTCCGACCGTTTCCACCCTCATGTAGACGCGCGCAATGCGGGTCGTCCGATTCTCAGCCCCTCCCGTTCACTCGGCTCGGTCATCAAACTGCTCACTCCCTCCAACGACTATAAGGACGAGTACAATGAATGGCTTCAGTCCATTCCCAGCCATATCCGCGAATTGGTGTTCATCGTAAAACGTCTCTACAAACCCAATTGGGGCGAGGACTGGTTGCACCGTTTCAGCGTGGACTGGATCAACGGCCAGGGCGGACATGAATTGAAGTATCGCGATCAGAAGATTCTCTCCTCTTTCCTGCGCCTCGGTTTCACAGACCAGGGAAACTGGCGCACCTTCGGGCTGCGCAAGGATTTCTTCCCCGCCCGCAAAATCCAGGCAGAGGACGACATCTCCGTGTCAACTGTGCTGCCTGGCAGCGTTCTGAAAAATCTCAACCCGCGCTACCCGCAACACTCATACAAGTTTGCGGAAAACTGTGAGCGCCGCTTCTTCCAACGCCCCGACGAGGCCATTGTACGCGGCTATGACAAACAGACGGAAAAAGATTTCTCCGAACCTGGCAATTTCCTCTCCAATTTCGAACCGCTGGACCGCGCCCAGGTCTCCGAAATGGTGACGGATATCCTGCGCTTCGAGCAGTTCACCGAACCGATGCAGCGTACCCTGCGTCAATTTCTGGCATCCACCACACCCGAATATGTGGCCTGCTCGGCAAATCCTCGTCTGGTCGACGGCAAACCTTCCAAAAATCCTCGTTATCTGCAAAAACGCTCCGACTGGGAACAACCGCGCGAACTTTACCTGGCAGAAGTGGGCCTGCGTCTTTATCGCCGCCTTTCATGGAACGAACCGCTGGTGCTGCCTGTAAATGCCGTTCTTCCTGGACGCCGCAATAATCCGCCTGACCGCAAGGCTGGCATCCCTCCGCTGGCCACGTTCAACCCAATTCACTACCTGGAGCTGCCCGAATTGTTCATGGAGTTTATCTCCAGCCTGACGGGCAAATCTCCCTCGACAACGGGCGCAGGTTCAGAGGGTGCGCTGACCAAGGCTCCCTTCAACGCCCTGCCCTCAATCATCGACCTGAACAATGCTCTGGTGTCAGCCCTGTTGACGGGTCAACCCGCATTCATCAGCTCCGCTGGTTATATCGGCCCCCATTATCGGGTGGAACACGATATCAGTCTGGTGATCCCCGAGGTGTGGAGTCGTATGAGCCCCGAGGAACGCGATCCTGAATACCTGATTCGTTCGGGGTTCCTCGAAAAATGCGAGGATCGGGTCTTCGCAGGTAAAAAAGTCGAATCCAGCCGCATGGGATGGCGTATCAATGAAAATTTCGTTAACGCCTTCTTCGGTCGCGTATTCAATAACCCCAGCGTCATCTTTAACAAGGAGATTCTACGCCCCGAATTACAGGACGAGGCCTTGTTCGCCGAAGGTATCGAAACCATGGTGGAAACGGAACGCCAGGTCGCTTCCCTCTACTTCCAGGACGGAACCATTGCAGGCGCCTGTCCTCCCCTGCGCGCCCTGCTGCATATCATGAAGGAGGGCCATTACGAGGGTAAAACCATTCAGGATCCCGCCATCCGCAACCTGTTCACCCAACAATACCTGCTCGCATCCGACTGGTATCGCCAACGCTTGCAATGCCGTATTCAGGTCGAAATGAAGCTCTACCAAAAATTTGCTGTCACCATGGAAAAGCTGTTGCAGGAACAATCCTACCGAACGGTTGTTGACCGCCTGGGCCTCTCTTCAAGACTACAGGGGGTACAACAACACCTCAGGAAATTGAACGCGTCCAACGCATGGAAATCCCTCCACGGCACCCTCGGTACCGATCCCTGGGCCCACTCCGGGCATCCGGTAGAGATCCAATCGTAGCATGACGGGCTCTGATCATACCGCCCTGCAACGGACTGTCACCTGGCTGCAAGCCCTGCAATCCAAACTGGCTGCCGAGCTCGCCGCTGTCGATCCAGTCGGTCACTTCCAAAAGGATGTCTGGCAAAAGGAAGACGGCCAAGGCGGCGGCCAATCCTGGATCTGGCGCAACGGCACGGTCTTTGAGAGCGCAGGGATCAATTTCTCGCAAATCCAGGGAAAACAGCTCCCTCCCTCCGCCACCGCACACCGACCGGAACTGGCTGACTCCCCCTTCTCTGTAACCGGCGTCTCGCTGGTGTTCCACCCGCTCAATCCCCGTGTCCCCACTACCCATGCCAACTTTCGCTTCTTTCACGCGCGCCCGCCAAACCGCCCCGAGGTCTGGTGGTTCGGCGGCGGTTTTGACCTGACTCCCTACTATCCCTTCGACGAGGACATCCTGCTTTGGCACTCCCATGCCAAAGCCGCCTGCGATCCTTTTTCTCCCGATCTCTACCCCGCCTTCAAACGTCAGTGCGATGACTATTTCTTCCTCCCTCACCGCAATGAAACACGCGGCGTAGGCGGCCTGTTCTACGACGACTTGCAACTGCACGACTTCGATACTTCCCTCGCTTTCTCACAAAGCGTCGCCAGCCATTTCGCCCAGGCCTATTTCCCGATCGCCATCCGCCGCAAGGAAACCTCGTGGAGCGAACGCGAACGCCAGTTTCAACTCTACCGCCGCGGCCGCTATGTCGAATTTAACCTACTGTTTGACCGCGGTACCCTGTTCGGCATCCAAAGCAAAGGACGCACCGAATCCATCCTGATGT
>CAZYDZ010000103.1:4470-8007 GCA_964646535.1 uncultured Opitutaceae bacterium | reverse complement strand
TTTGGTGACAACGGCAGCGGAATGCACGTACACTCCTCCCTGTGGAAAGATGGCAAGCCGCTGTTTGCAGGCGATGGCTACGCGGGATTGAGCGAAGTAGCACTCTACTACATCGGTGGTATCCTGGCTCACGCCCCCGCCCTGTGCGCGATCTGTAACCCGACCAACAACAGTTACAAGCGTCTGGTCCCAGGTTACGAAGCTCCAGTGACACTGGCTTACTCGGCTCGCAATCGCTCGGCGATCATCCGTATCCCGACCTACAGTCCGAGCCCGAAGAGCAAGCGTGTGGAGTATCGCGCTCCAGATCCTTCAGCCAACCCATACCTCGCCAATACCGCAATCATGATGGCCGGGCTGGACGGTATCCAGAACAAGATTCATCCAGGCGAAGCGATGGACAAGAATCTGTACGATCTGAGCCCTGAGGAATATGCCAACCTGAAGCACGTTCCAGACTCCCTCAAGGGCGCCTGCGAAGCATTAAAGGCTGACCACGAGTTCCTGCTCAAGGGCAACGTGTTCTCCAAGGATTTCATTGATAACTTCATCAGCATGAAGCTCGCTGAGTACGATCAGGTTCGCCTGCGCGTACATCCACAGGAATTCGTCATGTACTACGACGTCTGATTTCCTTCCGTTTGTTTCGATTATAAAAGCAACCCCTTCTGGAGTCATTCCGGAAGGGGTTTTTATTTGTAAATGTAGGAGCGGCTTTACGCCGTGACCAGGCCAGCCTCATTCCGTGTTCGGGTCGCGGCGTAAAGCCGCTCCTACAAGAAATCTATCAAACCAGATGACAATCGGGCTACGCCCGTTCCCTGTAATGTTCGCCGAGCAACTCGCGCAGGGTATAGGGGCGGCCATCCACTGCGGAACGCCAGATTGCCTCTCCAGCGGCAACCGCCACGGCGCCCGCATAACTGTCTGCTGGCAACTGGTACTGCAGACTGTGCGCGGACAGACCGCGAAAAAGATCGTGACGGATCAATGGATCCGCACCGCCATGTCCCGCCGCAACCAGATCGACAACATGCTCTTCCGGCACTCCAAACAATGGCGTAACCTTAATCTTGTCCTGTTGCGGCTGCGTTAAACCGTTCCCTGTTGGGTCAGGATCGGAATGATGACTCACTTCCAATCTTCCCTCCGTACCGTTGATTGCCAGCACATATCCCTCCCAGGGTGTCGAAAAATTACAGGAATAGGTCATCGAAACTCCGTTCTGGTAACGGATTACTGCCGAATATGTATCCTCTACATCGATCTCTTCATCGTAAATGTAACGATCCTTTGGATACTGGAAATCATACGGCATCTTCAATTTGTCCCACCCCAATAACATGGGCTCCTCGGGAGACTGTCCCTTGGAGGCATAATGTTTCTGGAAATACGGACATTGCGCCTTGGTCTGGACGAGGTCCAAGGGCTTGCCATCCGCACCCCGCGGTCGATGCGCACCGTTGGCACCGTAATAATTCAGACCGCCAAACGCAAACACGGTCTCTGGCACGGAACAGACCAACCAGTTGATAAAATCCATGTGATGTACGGACTTATGGATACTCAGGCCACCAGACTTTTCACGCACCCGATTCCAACGATAAAAATAACTCGAACCATGTTCGGTATCCAGATTGTACACAAACTCCACATTTACAATCCGCCCGATCTTGTCCTGTAACAATAGTTCCTTAATCTTCTGGTTCGTGACCGTATACCGATAGTTGTGCGCTACCGTAAGCGAGCCTTTGCTGCTCTTCTCCGCCGACAAAACATCCTGCATCTGCTGGCTGTTGATCACCACTGGTTTCTCTGAGATCACCCGTAAATTGTGCTTCAGCCCAGCCATAATATATTCGTAATGCGTGTAATCGGGACCCGCAACCAATAGCGCATCGGGCCTGGTCTCCCGAATCATCTCTTCCACTCCCTGCTGCAAAGAATACACTGGAATATTCCGAATGCCAAAGTTCTCAAAAAATACTTCTACCCGTGTACGATCAGGCTCCAATATCCCCACTACTTCGGAGCAGTCACTGTAGTCTTCATTCTCCAGATAGGGCGATTTCCCCAACAGCGGAAGCACAAAATGATAGGTGCCGCGGATACTCAGACCACATATGGCATAACGCGTTTTCCGTGACGAAGAGGACATTTTATTTGAGTTCATCTTTGCATTGGATTTCTGTGTCATGACATTCGATAGCGCAGATATGAGCCAGGTCGAGCAATTTTTCACACTCGTGTGTGAATTTATTTTTCCAACCATGTCCTTGATTACTATTGCGCAGAATCGAATTCTTCAAAAACCATATTCGTATTTTAATCATGTCTGAATCCATACCTTTCGAATTTCCACTTTGGCCACAGGACCATCCTTGTTACCACACTCATCCCCATCCCCGTCTCACGGTCTATCGGGCGAGTTTGGAGTACAGGACAGGCCAGTTTGTTGTCATTTGCCCAGGCGGCGCCTATTCAGGGCTGGCCACAAATCGAGAAGGGCACCGGCCCGCACAATTTCTTGCCAGCCACGGCATTTCTGCGGCGGTGTTGGAATATCGGGTGGCGCCGAATCGCTACCCTCTTCCGCAATCGGATGCGCAACGCGCCATTCGCCTGGTTCGTCAACAGGCTGACGCCTGGGGATTGTCGCTGAACCAAGTTGGAATCATGGGATTCTCAGCAGGCGGACACCTGGCGGGCTCCGTTGCCCTGCTGCCCGAGCTGCAGGAGTCCAGGGCGCAAGATGAGGCAGACACCCTTTCTTCCACACCTGACTTTGCGATATTGATTTACCCCGTAGTCACACTGACAGGGGAATTTGCACACATGGGTTCCCGCAATAACCTGCTGGGAGAACACTCGGAAGAAAAGGCCGAACAACTGTCACTGCAAAACCTGGTACACCCCAAAGCGCCTCCCTTTTTCATGTATCATGGGGGAGCTGACATGCTCGTCCCGCCACAGAACAGTTTTCTGTTGATCGACCAGTTGTATCGTCATCACCATCCCGTCGACCTGTATCTGGCTGCTGGCGTAAATCACGGGGAGGGTCTGGGAGCTAATCAACCGTGGGGTCAACTTCTGATTCAATGGCTGAGCCGACAGGGTAAATCCACTCACTGATGGGCATTTCAGGAAGGGGATTGCGCTGACGCCATTTTTTGCCAATTCTTCCTGAATGGCCAAGGAAACAGTGATTATCGAACAACCAGCATCATCTGCTGATTATCCATCGTCATCCTTGTCGCAGACAAATCAGACGGGCCTTGACAACCTTACTGGCTACCTTGAAGGGATCATGCAACAAAATGGCATATCTGCAGATGTATCCGTATGGGCCTCCCGTTCTATTGGACTTCTACTGATTCTCCTGTTGGCAATCATTGCCAACCTGATCGCCAAGCGACTGATCCTGCGAGCTGCGGAGCGTTTGATTGGGCGCAGTAAACGGAATTGGTTGCGCGTTTTGCAAAGCCAGCATTTTTTTCGCAAGCTCTCCCACCTGGCGCCTGCCTGGATTATCTGGAC
>CAZYDZ010000103.1:0-4460 GCA_964646535.1 uncultured Opitutaceae bacterium | reverse complement strand
GCAAGCCCTAGGAATCATTGAAGCCTGCACCACCCTGTATCTGCTTCTGATCGGCTGGCTTCTGGTGGACGCGCTTCTCAACACTCTGAGTGTTCTCTCTGAAGACAATCAGAAACATCAGGGAATACCCGTTAAAGGTTTTATACAGGCAATCAAACTGATTCTGCTTCTAATCGCCTGTGTACTCGCCCTCTCTGCCATGTTCGGCAAAAGCCCGATATTTTTCCTTTCAGGGCTAGGAGCCCTAACCGCAGTCCTTCTACTGGTATTCAAGGACGCCCTGCTCGGCCTCGTCGCAGGAGTCATGATATCCGTCAACCAAATGGTACGAATTGGGGACTGGATTGAGATGCCAGGCTCAGGTGCGGACGGTCACGTAATTGACGTTTCGCTGACTACGGTGAAAGTACGCAACTGGGATAAAACGATTACAACCATTCCCTCCTACGATCTGATCTCAAAATCATTCAAGAACTGGCGCGGCATGTTTGACAGCGGCGGACGCCGTATCAAAAGAGCTATTTATCTGGATATGCGCAGTATTCATTTTCTGGATGAGGAACAGATACGCCGCATGCTGCGTATCCACAGGTTGAAAGATTATCTCAGTCGCAAGGTAGCCGAGGTACAGGAATCCAATCAATCGTACGGCGATGATCTGGAAGCCCTTTGCAACGGCCGCAGGCTGACCAACATCGGCACATTCCGCGCCTACTGTGAGGCATACCTGAAAGAGCACAAACAGATTCATCAGGAAATGATCTTGCTGGTGCGACAACTGGCGCCAACCGAACACGGTATTCCTCTTGAAATCTATGCTTTTACGAGCGATACGCGCTGGGTTGTCCACGAATCCATTCAGGCTGACATCTTCGATCATTTGTTGAGTGTACTGAGTGAATTTAATCTGAGAGTGTTTCAGGATCCGAGTGGGTCTGACGTGCTGGCACTGGGACAGCGTATGTCAACGTGAGCCTGTCTGCCCCCATTTCTCCATCCCTGCCCGTCGAAGGTCTGAAGGAGGAACTGCTGCAACAGTTCCAGCAGCATAATGCAGTCATCCTTACTGCGCCGACAGGGTCTGGTAAATCCACGCTCATTCCTTCGTTTTTGCTTGATGGCAACATCGCAGGGGAACGCCAGGTGTACGTACTGCAACCAAGGCGCCTCCCCGCCCGCATGTTGGCACGCAGAATTGCCGCGTTGCGCGGCAGACCGCTCGGCGAGGAAGTCGGCTACCAGATCCGCATGGATAACAAGTCGGGGCCACACACCCGTATCGTATTCGTCACAGAGGGAATCCTGTTGCGACAAATGCTGGATGACCCGCAACTACGGCATATCGGCGCAGTAATTCTGGATGAATTTCACGAGCGCCACCTGCAAAGCGATCTCGCCCTCTCCCTGATTCGGCAACTGCAAACCACCACCAGGCCTGATCTCAAGCTGTTGGTCATGTCTGCCACACTGGATACGGAAGCCCTGCAGCAATATCTCGGACCTGTTCCCGTGCTGCGCTCGGAAGGCCGTGCCTTTCCGGTGGAAATACGCTATCAAGGGGAACGCAACGGTCAACAAACACCTGTATGGGAAAAGGCACTACGGGCATGTGTCAGCCTGACACAGGAATTCCCACAGGGAGATATTCTCGTTTTTCAACCTGGTGCACGGGAAATTCATCGAACATTGGAATGTCTTCGATCACACCCGGTCACCCGCAATTTCGAGCTGTTGCCTTTGTTTGGCGATCTGCCGCCACAGGAACAGGATCGCGCGGTGCTGCCTCATCCACAGGGAAAACGTAAAATCATCGTAGCCACCAACGTCGCAGAGACTTCGCTCACGATTGAGGGCGTTTCCGCAGTTGTCGATTCGGGCCTGGCACGCGTCTTGCGATACGATCCCCGTCGCGGCATCAACAGCCTGCTTATCGAATCCATCGCGCGCGCCAACGCGGATCAGCGCTCTGGACGAGCAGGAAGAACAGGCCCCGGAATCGCTGTTCGATTGTGGAGTGAACGTGAACATTCCCATAAAACAAACCATCTGGAAGCAGAGGTGGATCGTATTGATCTGAGTGAAACGCTGCTGCATCTGCTGGCTATGGGAATCCATCCCGAACAGTTCCCGTGGCTCACCCGTCCTCACCCGCAGCGCATCGAAAAATCGCTGCAACTCCTGAAAGATCTGGGTGCGACATCCGACCCTCCACTGCGACTCACGGCTATCGGCAGGGAAATGTCCCGCTATCCGTTGCACCCGCGGTTTTCCCGCATGCTGCTGGAGGCGGGCATTCGCGGCTGCGTACTGGAAATTGCAGATATGGTGGCGCTGACAGAAGGGCGTTCCCTGTTGCTCCCCCTTCAGCACCAACAACTGGAGGAGCAGAGACAGGAACTGTTGAATCCCCCCGCTGGCTCTGACCTGTTCCTGGAATGGGCAGCACTACAGTATGCCCGCAAACAGCAGTTTCAACCTGAACGCTGCCGTGCATTGGCCATTCACGCACAAGCAGCACGGGAAGCCGATATGCTGGCACGCCAACTCCTGGCCCTTTCCAGGAATGCAACGGTGGTTCCCAACGACGAATTTCCATCTGATCATATCCGCCGCTGTATTCTGGTTGGATTTATCGACCACCTCGCCATACGCGAGAGTCAGGCCACTTTTCGCTGTCGTATGATTCACGGTCTGCGTGGAACCATACGCAAGGGAAGCAGTGTCGAACAATATCCACTGATTGTCGCAACAGACATGATTGAACGGGAGCAGAAAGAGGGTGTTCAGCTTTTCCTGGGCGGATTAACCGCCATAGAGGAAACGTGGCTGCAGGAACTCTACCCTGATGATTTCCAGCAGACATCCACCCGTTTTTTTGACCCTGTCCCCAAAGCAGTGACCGTCCGCATGCAGACCCGCTTCCGCGATCTGGTGTTGCGCGAGAAAGAAGATATCCCTCCCACTGACGAAACCACCGCAACCCTGCTGGCACAGGGAATACTCGACCTGAAACTCCCTCTGAAACAGTGGGATAAAAGCGTGGAGCAGTGGATACAGCGACTCAATTTCGCCCATCACCAGTTTCCTGAATACGGCTTCCCCACTTTCTCGGTCGAGGATGATTTCCCATTTCTGCTGGAACAGCTCTGCATTGGTTGCCGACGTTATAGGGAAGTATTGGACAAACCGATTATGACCATTCTGTCCCAATGGTGCTCTCCCGAACAGTCCAGCGCCCTGGATGTCCTGGCTCCCACTACATTCCAGATCCCCTCGGGACGATCAATCCCTCTTCGCTATGAGAACAAGGAAGTCATCCTGTCTGCCACGGTTCAACAGCTTTACGATCTGACCCCGCATCCGTCCCTGGGGCAAGGACGCATCCCTTTCAAGGTGGAATTACTCGCCCCTAATCGACGCCCCATACAGATCACTCGCGACTTGCCTGCCTTCTGGACCAGCAGTTATCCTGCAATTCGAAAAGAACTTGCAGGCCGTTATCCGAAACACGAATGGCGATAGTGTCATGCTGAAACTTCCATCAGACAAACTGTTCATACCCAAAATCTCGGTTCGACAGGGTACTGTACAAAACCTTTCCAGCAAACGGGAGCGTCGGCTGGCCCGTGCCCGTTTCATCCGCATGATTGTCGGCCTGATACTGATGGTGATCATTCTGCTCGGGGTCATCCTGTTCCTGCAGAAATTGATGGAAAGCCATCATCACAATGTTACGCTGGAAAAGCAGATATTCCTGCAACAACAGTCCACATTCGCTCCATCCACTGCCCCACTAATGCCCGTGGAGACTCACTTGCGCTCATCGGTACCCCCTCCCGCATTGCCTCCCGTCATCCTATCAGAAGGTCCTGACAACCAGGCAACCTACCAGATCGGCCGCCAGGCTGTTGTGCCGCCTCCCATTTCCCCGCCTCCGTTGCCCGAACCCACGACAAACAACGAAGATGAAGTAAAAAGTTTTTAAATACAAAGATGAAACCGCAGATGGCACAGATTTTCTCAGAAACGGAATTGTTCTGTTTTTCTCCTTTGTAAGAAGTCTTTTTTAATCTCACAAAGGACACAAAAAATCAGACTAAAAATTCTCTGCGAAAATCTGCGCTATCTGCGGTTTCCTGAATTTCTTCGCGCTTTTCGTGGTCTTGCATGAGCCACTCCTAAAACTCCAGGACTGAACGGGCCACCTGGAAGAAAATCCACAACCCCGTACAGTCCATAATGGAGGCAATCAATGGACTGCTGGCCACTGCGGGGTCCAAACGAATGCGCGTCAACAGAAATGGCAGCAGACAACCGAGTATGTTCGCCACCATAATAATGCCAAACATACTCCCCCCTACCACAACTGCCACCGATATGGCATTCGACTTGGCAAGCAACAAACCCATGCCGAAACATAACGTACCCATCGTAACCGCCAACAGCCCGCCGACCACCAA
>CAZYDZ010000102.1:1734-8136 GCA_964646535.1 uncultured Opitutaceae bacterium | reverse complement strand
GAGATCTTCCGCAAGTATTTCGGCAAGGTGATTCCGACCAACGACAACAAGTTCGCCGCCCTCAACAGCGCGGTTTTCTCCGGCGGGAGTTTCATTTACGTGCCGCCAGGCGTGAAGGTGCGGCAGCCGTTGCAGGCCTATTTCCGCATCAACGCGGACAACTTCGGCCAATTCGAACGCACGCTGATCATCGCGGACGAAGGCTCGGAAGTAACGTATATGGAGGGTTGCACCGCGCCGAAGTTCGAGACCACCACCCTGCACAGCGCGGTGGTGGAACTGGTCGCGCTCAAGGGCGCGAAGATCCAGTATATCACGGTCCAGAACTGGTCGAGCAACGTGTTCAACCTCGTGACCAAACGCGGCCTCGCGATGGAGGAAGCGACCATCAAATGGATCGACTGCAATATCGGCAGCCGCCTGACCATGAAATATCCCGCGGTCGTACTGCGTGGTAAACGCGCGCGCGGTGAGGTGCTTTCGATCGCCCTCGCCAACGATGGCCAGCATCAGGACACGGGCGCCAAGATGATCCATGCCGCCGACGAAACCACTTCCAACATCATCTCCAAGAGTATCAGTATCGGCCATGGTCGCTCTTCCTATCGCGGCCTGGTCTCCATGCCGAAACATCTGTCAGGTTGCAAAAACAATACCGAGTGTGACGCGCTGCTGATCAATACCAACTCGCGCACGGACACTTACCCGGCGATCACTGTGCGCGGCAACGCCAATTCGGTTCAACACGAGGCCAGTGTATCCAAAGTGAGCGCAGAACAGATTTTCTATATGATGCAGCGCGGCCTAAGCGAGGCCCAGGCCATGAGCCTGAGTGTGAATGGTTTCATCAATGACCTCACCCGCGAGTTTCCGATGGAATACAGCGTCGAACTCAAGCGCCTGATTGATCTGGAAATGGAGGGCTCGGTCGGTTGATTTCAGCCCGCCCCTGCTCCTCGTAAATATGTTCAGTCCATGACTACTACGATCTCATCTTTATTGTCTGATCCGCACTCCTTTGAGCAGCAAAAAGCCTTGGTTCCCTCTTGGCTGCATCCACTCAAGGATGAACGCTGGGCAGAGTACCTGCGTTTGCCCACTCCCTCCCGCAAGGATGAATCCTGGCGCTTTTCCAGTCTTAAGGCGCTCGATGTCTCGCCTTATCGGTTGGCCCCGGGAAACGGTATTCTCCATCAGGATCCTCTCATTGATTTACCCGCCGATAAGGTTCACCGTATTCGCATCGTCAATGATCAGGTGGTGGAGTCCATCGCTCCCGACGATCTGCCCGCTGGCGCGGTGGTCCTTCCCTTCCAACAGGCATGGGAAACACACCCCACCCTGCTGCGTGAATATCTGTACGTCCAGCGACCAGGCCTCGGCTCCGACAAAATTGCGGCGCTGCACAATGCCCTAAACTCCAATGGTGTGCTGATCTTTCTGCCCGACGGCGTCTCTCTGGAGAAGCCTGTCTGGATTGACTACTCGTTGACCGAAAACCTTGGTGCGGTCTTCCCCTATACGCTGATCGTCACCGGCAAGGGCTGTCGGGTCAGTGTGGTCGAACACTTTTATTCGGACGAGTCGGTCGGCTCCAGCTTCGCATGTGGTGCCACCCATCTCTATGCGGGCGAAGCCTCGGATGTCAGCTACCTCGGCCTGCAACGCTGGAACCGTCAGTCGCTGAGCTTTCAGCTAAATACGGTGGAAGCCCGCGCCGACAGTCGGGTGAAAAACCTGGTGTTGCAACTGGGCAGCCAGCGCATGCGCCACGAGAACCACTCGCGTATTACTGGCAGAGGCGCGCACGTCGATATGTTCTCCCTCTCTATAGCCAATGAGCAACAGGAGCTGGATCAGCGTACCCTGCAGGATCACTGCGCCCCTGGCTCAATATCCGACCTGCTCTATAAGAACGCGCTGTCCGATAAAGCCCGCACAATCTTCTCTGGCCTGATCAAGGTGGAGAAGGAAGCCCAACAAACGGACGCCTACCAGACCAATCGCAATCTGCTGCTCTCTGACGATGCGGATGCGGTCTCCATGCCAGGGCTGGAAATCCTCGCCAACGATGTCAAATGTTCGCACGGCGCCACTTCAGGCCAAGTGGATGACAGCGAACTTTTCTATATGCTTTCCCGCGGTTTGCCCCCCCTGGTGGCACGTCAATTGCTGGTCACAGGCTTCCTCGACGAACTGCTGCAGAAGATTGAGCAGCCCGAATTACAAGAGATCGCCCGCAATCTGATGGAACAACGACTTTTATCCTGACCAATCATGCCCTCACCACACGATCCAATCACTCTCTTGCGCGATTGCGAGGCCACTGTCATTCCAGCTGGCTACACAATCACGGTTCCCGCCGGTTCCACGGTGCAAATTACCCAGCGCCTCGGGGGAAATTTCACCGTCGCCTACGATGGTGGCTTGGTGCGCATTCCCAACCACGAGGCGGATGCCCTCGGCCTGCAACCGGAATCTCTGCCCGAAAAAGATAACGGCGCGGAACACGTGGGTCCACCCTCCGAAGAAGCTATATGGGATCAACTGAAAACGGTGTTTGATCCTGAAATCCCTGTCAACGTGGTGGATCTGGGCCTGATTTACTCCTGCGAAATCCATACACAGGATTCAGGCACTTTCCGCGTCGACGTCAAAATGACCCTCACCGCACCCGGGTGCGGCATGGGCCCAGCCATTGCCCAGGACGCCAAATACAAGGTGGAACAGGTGCCAGGTGTCGCCGAAGCCACGGTCGATATCGTTTGGGATCCACCCTGGAATCAGGAAATGATCACCGAGGAGGGTAAGATGCAACTGGGCCTGATTTGAAAAACATCCGTCCTACAGCATCCGATAATAGGGTAAAACCCTTATTTTGCTCTACTTTTGCTCTATTCTATATCTATAATTCGTTCAGTTTATTGTTGCGGGGCAAAGGAAACCTCACTTAATCTCCTACTTATCAACTCAAGCCACTTCGTCTATGAAAGCGTCTAATTCTCTTTTCGTACTCTTGCTGGCCCTTTTCTTCGGGCTCAGTTCATCCCTGTTCGCTGCTGATGCCCAGCTGGGAACTGTAAAACTGGTGGGGGTCACCGGCAATGTAACCATCCAGCAAGCCGCCGCTGATTCTTCCCATGTTGCGGCGGAAGGTCAGGTGGTCACACAGGGATACACGATCAAGACGGGACCGAACTCCTCTCTGGTACTGGTTTTCTCGAATGGTGTGACCGTCTATGTAGGACCTAATACAGTCCTGACAGTGGATTCCTTTACACAGATACTGGAAGGAACTCCCGTCAACCGTCCACTGGATGAGGTGGATGCTGAGCAAGGCACTTCCAAGGTAGCCCTTCATCTCATCTCCGGATCTATTGTTGTCAAAGCGGATAAACTCAACGAAAACTCACTCTTCACCGTCCGTGACGCCAATGTACAGAGCCAGGTTGTTGGAAATGCTATTTACTCCCAATCCACTACGGACGCAGTTTCCATTATCAAGGTGGACAGCGGGAAGGTGCTGACAAAGGTCACTGGCCAGGAACAGCAAACAGAGCGCGAACAGGGCGAACATCTGTTCCAGAACGGTGAACACAAAACAACGGAAAACCATGTCGATCTTTCCAAGGAACTGGATACCTTGACAAAAGTGGAACAGACCAACGGAGCGCCAAATCCTGTTACGGAAGAAGGTGCCAAGGCAATTGACGAAAGCATTGAACAGCTGCCCAAGGCAGAGGAAACTCCACCAGAGGGAACTCCGCCTACTCAGGACCCTGAAACACCTTCGCAGGATCCAAATGACATTAATAACGCTCCAACATTTGAAAACCCTGTAACGGGCGAAGATGTGCTTCCTCCCAACACTTCTTCTCCGGACAATGAAGTGTTGCAACCAGGGGATGTATTCCCTGGCCCAACTCCTCCGACTCCGCCAGGACCCGGACCGACTCCTCCACCCGTATCGGTGATCGAGTAAGCAATCCTTTCAAACCCGTCACGCAAGTGGCGGGTTTTTTTGTGCCCAAAAACAAGATCCTTCGTGTCCTACGTGCCTTGCTGAGAAACTTCTTCTATCTGCAAAATCTGTGACCTACCCGGATACCCAACGGGCGCAGTGGTCTCCCATCTTCCCGTACACTTCAATACCCCGCTCACCGTACTCCAGAAGATCGCAATCCCATACCACACTTCCTTTTGGAAACAGGGTGACAATACACGATCCACCAATGGCAAAATAGCCTTTCTCATCTCCCTTCCTGACTGGTGTGCCCTCACTAAAGGTCTGATAAATCTTCCCCACCATGGTCGCTCCGATTTCCACAATGGTCATTTCTTCCGCACGATCCTGTGCCTGTAAACGAGTCACTTCACGGTAATTGCGCCACAGATAGGATAAATCCTTGCGCAGCGCAAAAGGGTTTACCGAATACAGCTTCCCCACAATTTTCCTGGGTTCACCCACGATCCCCGAACAGGGAAAGTGAAAGCGGTGATAGTCCACTGGACACAATCTGCTGATCAGCATGGAACCGCCAACGTAGCGCTCCGCAAGCGGATTGTCCTGTAGAAACTCTCGCAATTGCCATTGCTGGTTTTTGGCATAGAAGGTTTGTTCAGGATCAATATCCGCAACCAACAGATGCCGCCCATCCGCAGGGAAAACCAATACATCCTCCCCCTCAGCAATCGGACGCGCCTCAGGCTTCAACCTGCGCTCAAAAAATGCCGCGAAATGTGCATACGAATCCGCAGTCTGCAAAAACTCACTCGTATCAATACCATACTCCCGACAGTAATCCGCCACCAGCTTCGCCGTGGATGCACGCCTCTTGGTCCAACCATACAATGCCGAGAACCACGCATGCCGTACCACAGCCGTCAACGCCACCCCACCCATCGAAGTCTCATACAACCAACGCAACGCCGCCTCTCCCTCCACCTTCTCGGTCTCCATGCGACATAGGTAACGATGATAAAACTGAATGGGCTGTTGGCTTTCCGACATAAAAATACAAATAGCCACAATGTACACAATGTACACAGAAAAGGCAGCACGGCCGCAACGAGTGCGAAGGAATCAGGATCTAAACCGTAGATTACGCAGATGAACACAGATATTTGACGTATTGAGACTCCATTCCTTCATCTGCGATCATCGGCGCCATCTGCGGTTTTTTCTTTCAGCAGACTATTCTACTTAACCCTTACTCCATGCCAGGCGATCATCGCTCATAGAAAACTCCACCTGGTCACCGTCTTCGATGCTGCCTTCAATCAAGGCCCGTGCCAACTGGTTTTCCACCTGCTTCTGCAGAAAGCGTTTGAGTGGACGCGCCCCAAACACCGGATCATAGCCGCGCTCGGCCACCCAGACTTTGGCTTTCTCATCCATACTGATACGGATCCTGCGATCTTCCAGCCTGCGATTGATGTCCGCCAGCAGCAGATCGACGATCTTTTCGATCTCGTCCAGACCCAGCGGTTTGAACAACACGGTGTCGTCAATACGATTGAGAAATTCGGGGCGAAATGCGCGGCGCAACTCGGCCATCACCGATTCTTTGACGTTCTCGGGAATCACATTGCCCGTCACGCCTTCCAACAGATAATGACTACCGAGATTCGAGGTCATGATAATCACCGTATTCTTGAAGTTCACAGTGCGTCCCTGCGAATCGGTGATGCGCCCATCATCCAGCACTTGTAACAAAACATTGAATACATCGGGGTGCGCTTTCTCGATCTCATCGAACAGCACCACCGAGTATGGTTTACGGCGCACGGCCTCAGTCAACTGTCCCCCTTCATCATAGCCCACATATCCGGGAGGCGCTCCGATCAGGCGTGAAACGGAATGTTTCTCCATGTATTCCGACATGTCGACGCGGACAATGTTGTCCTCAGTGTCAAACAAGGCCGCGGCCAGGGTCTTCGCCAGCTCGGTCTTCCCTACACCCGTCGGTCCAAGGAACAGGAAACTGCCAATCGGACGATCGAGATCCTTGATACCGGAACGGGCTCGCAGGATTGCCTGTGAGACGACTTCCACGGCCTCGTACTGACCGATCACCCGCTCGTGCAGGATATCCTCCAGGCGCAGCAGTTTCTCCCGCTCTCCCTCCAACAGACGGCTGACCGGCACTCCAGACCAGCGCGAAACGATTTCAGCAATCTCTTCCGAAGAAACTTCCTCTTTCAACATCCGGTTCTGGTTTTCACCTGATTTTTCCAGTTCGGTCAATTGCTTCTCCAACTGTGGCAGACGTCCGTGACGCAGCTCCGCCACTTTACTGAGATCATAGGCGCGCTCCGCAATTTCCATTTCCTGCTTCACCCGCTCAATCTCTTCACGCGTTTTCTGCACAGAATCCAGTGCGCTTTTTTCCGCCTCCCAAC
>CAZYDZ010000102.1:0-1724 GCA_964646535.1 uncultured Opitutaceae bacterium | reverse complement strand
CGGCTTTTTCCCGTACATCCGACAGCTCCTTGCGCAAATCCTCCAATCGACGCTGGCTCGCTTCATCTTTCTCCAACTGCAGCGCCTGTTCTTCAATCTCCAGTTGCAACACACGGCGATTCAGCTCGTCCAGCTCCGTCGGCATACTGTCCATTTCGGTGCGGATCGAGGCACAGGCTTCATCCACCAGGTCAATGGCCTTGTCAGGCAAAAAGCGATCGGTGATATAACGCTGCGAAAGCACCACGGCACTGACCAGTGCGTTGTCCTGAATTCGCACTCCGTGGTGCAATTCATAACGCTCCTTCAGTCCACGCAAAATCGAGATGGCGTCTTCAATGCTCGGCTGGTCCACCATGACGGTCTGGAAACGGCGTTCCAGCGCAGCGTCTTTTTCGATATACTGACGGTACTCGTTGAGGGTCGTTGCCCCGATACAGTGCAGCTCGCCACGCGCCAACATCGGCTTGAGCATGTTGCCCGCATCCATCGCGCCATCGGCCTTACCCGCGCCCACAATGGTGTGCAACTCATCAATAAACAGAATAACACGGCCCTCGCTGGCCTTGATTTCCGCCAGCACGGCTTTCAAGCGCTCTTCAAACTCGCCGCGATACTTGGCGCCCGCCACCAGCGCGCCCATATCGAGCGCGAAAATGGTGCGATCCTTCAACCCTTCAGGAACATCGCCTCGCACAATGCGCTGGGCCAACCCCTCGACGATCGCCGTCTTACCCACCCCAGGCTCCCCGATCAATACGGGATTGTTCTTGGTCTTGCGCGACAGAATGCGAATCACCCGACGAATCTCCCCGTCGCGGCCAATCACCGGATCGACCTTGCCTTTCTTCACCTGCTCCACGAGATCGATGCCATATTTGCCAAGCGCATCATAAGTGCCTTCGGGATTCGCCGAGGTCACCCGCTGGTTGCCTCGTGTATCCGTCAAGGCCTTACGCACGTCCTTCTCATTCAAGCCAAAATTCTCCAACAGTTTTTGCAACGAAACCGGCTTGCGTACCTGTACCAGCGCCAGCAACAGATGCTCCACGCTGACGTATTCGTCCTGCATCGCTTTCGCCTCTTTTTCCGCCCTGCTCAAAACTTCCTGCAATGCCGCAGTCACATACACCCGCGAGGTGTCCCGACTGCCACTGACTTTCGGTAATGCCTCCAACAAACGTTCCAGTGACAGCTCCACCGCACTGAGCGTCTTCCCCATTTTCTCCAACAGCAACGGCACCAACCCCGATTCCTGGGTCAATAAAGCCGCCAACAAATGCAATGTCTCCACCTCCGAATTTCCACGCTCCTGCGCCAAGCGCTGCGCCTCCTGTAATGCCTGCTGCGATTTTTCAGTATAAGATGCCATATTCATACTATTCCTTTCGCATTTTCCATGCCATTGCCTATGAAGTCCTCAAATAACTAATTATCAAAATGATACACCAATTTTAATAAAAATCAAGCTCCCCCAAAAGAGACAATATCTTCATCTATAACAGCCCGATCGAGACATCTTGTCTCACAATGTAGGAGCGGCTTTACGCCGCGACCAAGCCCGTCCGCCCATTCGGGTCGCGGCGTAAAGCCGCTCCTACAAAACCGATCCTTTTTCATAGCCCCCCTTATAAGGACGCCATGAGTCTTGGTTTTCCCTTCACTAAAAAAGCGCTTTGCAAACGATTCTTGCTTTCCACACGTATGCGAAAACTCCATGATGG
>CAZYDZ010000101.1:280-8283 GCA_964646535.1 uncultured Opitutaceae bacterium | reverse complement strand
AGGAAATCACCTAAAACCTAAAGATAGCCTGTCCAAGGAATCAGACCACTTCAGAGATTCATTCTGCCATTGATGTACATGTTTATTTTCATGTGCCATGACTTTCGCATAAAACTGACTACCGGCAGCACAATATGGCGTGGGAACTGGAGTTCTCCTACCAAAGGCCCCGATCCCTTTGACATACCACTGAATTTGGCCATTCACAATTCTGCTATCTAAATCGATTGTGTCCCATCTTTCAAATATCGCAGGGCTTGTCTCTCCCGATGCATACACAACAACAACCATTTTAGCTGGAGTAGTTGCCCTATATTTTTCGCCACCAATAGTGACTTCACAATTGACCTTATACTCACACTCATTACCAGTAACCCTAGCTTTTCTCGAATTTGGATATGCAAACCATCGGAGCTTTTTGACTATTGTTTTACTAGCCGTAGGATTGGCATATGTTAACTCTGGATTATTACCAGCTAATGCAGGCCATGCACCATTTGCATGGCCTGTAAGCCATTGATAAGATGATGGTGCTAATTCGGGTAAATTAGGGGTGATTTTTACCTCAAATTCTTCCGAATCCAACCCTTCCTCCTGCTTCTCCTGACTACCAGCAATCTCTATCTTAAACACAATCACCGTAACCTCCACCTCACCAACCTGCGCTTCCTTATACCCAGCGGTTACACCGCCATACCAGCCTGACTCCTCAGGGCAGGGGTGGTAATTTTGCCTTACTACGGCCGATTCACTGAACATATATTCCCCCGTATTCGTGGAACCAGAGATTGTCCAGGTCAGCTCGGTGTTGTTATTGGACATCTGCACTCCAGATATACCAGACGGCGCAGAAATACCATCCGAAATTGCAACAGCAGGACCATCAGCTGGATTCATATGCCGGGGCGGAGGACCTGCCTGCACGCACGTACACGTTTCGGGTTCTTCAATTGCGGGAAGTGACAACTCATTCTCCACCAGACACGGAGGATCCCAGGTTGAAGCATTAGACGAAATCACAATATCCCCGGATCCCTGCAGCACAGCATAGGTATTATCATCAATTTTTATAACACCGGGACCACTCACAGACATGGGAGGCGGAGCCACACCATCCGCACTCACACAACTGGCACGCAGGCCCACAGCAAACACATAGCCTGCCAGCAGGAAAATCCAGCCGATCCATGCCGTTCTTTGGATACGGGAAAATATCGTAGCGCTGTTCATTGCTTGAGAAACAGGGAAGTGTCTATCGTTCGTTGCAAATACTTTCCATTTTCATCATACAGACTGATGTACCCATTCTGGTCCGCATTGGACACCACATTGGGAATGGGTTTGAGCGAGACGAAACTGGCATACAGACCACTTGGTATCCCCAACAGGACGGACACACCAAAGCAGCCTGCACAAGGGATTCTCATAAGTGGATCGACATCGCGTCCTGACCTTCCTCAGGAATATCCTGTGGGGTCGGATAGCACGGTTCAGCCACGCGCACAACAGACTGAACGGCAAAATCCCCCTTGCCCACTCCCACAATCCCCAGCAACACAGCTACCACAATAGCCAGCCAACAGTTCCTTTTCATTTTCTTGTTCATACAAGCGATAGTGCAAACAGGGTGAGTATAGTAAGTGTTTTAGCACCTACAGCACGATTTACAATCGCAATCCCCAAACACGCCAAACAATAAAGAATTTCTGATTCTGCCAATACCTAATCATAATACGGACGAAACCAAGAATTTTGCAGGAACCACGCAGATTATCGCAGATATCCGTGTCCCCTTTATGACGTGACCAGACTCCTCCTGCTAGTTTGGGTCGCGGCGTAAAGCCGCTCCTACAGGACTTTAAGGTCGTCAACCTATAGCTGGAACCGTTGGATACAAAAAGCCTCGCGTGAGCCTTTATCTGTGATCATCTGCACCATCTGCGGTTCCTGATTTCCGTCACGGCTTCTCGCAAGGTTTATCCCTGAGTTTTCAATCCTACTTATCCCGAACAATAATATGGGCAAAGAACACCATTGGTTCTTTTTTGTCTTTCACCGCAACATGAATACGGATCAGTACCCGTTTCTCTGAGGTAAGCTCCACAGGGGTTACCTGCAGTTTCCATGGTTCTTCTTCTTTTTCAGGTTTGATCAATTCCACGGTAAACAGATCAGAATCGCACTCTGCTTTGACTGGAACCACGCCCAACTCCTTATTGGGAGTAATCGACATGATCTTGGGTGTTAAGTCGTCTCCCACGCGCCACAGCAACATTCCTGGCTTCATGCGAACCCAATGCGGAATGGTCACTTCGACGCCGAGCGGAATTTCCGACTGCCCGAGATCATCCGTCATTACCCGCACCGTATTACTGTGCTTTCCTTGACGCCCACCCACACTGAAGCTCCCTGTAATCTGCCCTGTCTCCCCAGGCTGATACAGTCGTTTATCCAATTTGGCCACGGTACAACCACAACTGGTTTTCACATCGATAATTTGAACGGGATGCTCGCCCTCATTCCTGAATGGAAACAGAAAATCAAACGATTTGGTATCAGGGGATAGCGTTTCTTCAATTCTGGTGGTTTCAAAAACCAGCTTGGCGTTCAAACTACCTGATATGAACAATCCTGTCAGGAAACCAATCAGTATTGAGCTTAACAGCGTGCTTTTCATGGTTTGTCTAAAGTGAAATAAGACAAAGGAATCCATTCCGCAAGACAATATAGGAATTCTTTGTGACACTATGTTGACAAAGCAATTCCTTACTATCCCACGGATCGACGCTGGCAACAACCATAGATTACCAATCCTGCGCCAATGAATGCATGTAACAATAACACCCCTATTGCGAACCAGGTATCGGGAAGCCATTCATTCTTGGTCATGCGATAGGCATCATAGATATTAAAATCACGCATGGATGAAAAGTAGCCCGCCCATGACCAGTAGGCATTGATAAACGGGCGAAAGCACCAAGCCAGTAACTCTGGTAACGCCAACACCACCCCCGACAACGGCAACTGAAACCCGACTAGATAGATGGAGATCAACGAGGCCTTTTCCGCACTGGCCAGCAGCGCCGAAAATCCCAGGCAAATCCAACTCATTGCGATACAGCACATGGACAAGGTGATCAACTGGGGTATCCAGGGCCCAGGGAACATGCAGATCACTTTGACAAACACGGTCATCCATATCCCCTGTAGCAAGGCAATCAGGCCAATGAACAACAATTTGGAAAACGCGTATGCCCAGGAATTGAGTCCATTCAGTTTTTCCTTTTCAAAAATCCGCCGCTCGTTGGCAATTTCGCGCGCTCCATTATTTGCCCCCATCAGGGTCAACAACACCACCTGAAACATAATCAATCCAGTAACCAGTGACGCATTCTCGGTGGCCTCCACACGATAACGGATGTTCTCACTCAGCTCCTGAATAAAATCCCCGTATGGCTCCAGGGATATACCCTGCAGTTGCGGCAGCCCATTCAGTGCAAACACGACCACGATGCAAGGGAAACCAAACATCAACGCCAACAATAGCATGATATAGCTGCCGTCCCGCTCCAGCAGGCGAAAGCGTCGCCGCAGCAGAGTCATAAACTGCGAAAAGACACCTGGCGTGGTAATCCTACGCATCACTGGCTCTGCCGTTTCCTCATACTCAACGGGCTTTCCCTGCTCCAGCCACAACCGATGCCAATCCTCCGCAGTCCGCGTTGCCAGGACTTCATAGAGTCGCAACGGATCCTGAAATCCAAACCATTGCTGTAACGTTGCATACTCACCCGAAAACACCAGATACCCCTCGTACAAAACAACGATATGATCGAACAGCGGCAACTTGGCCAGGTTGTGGATAATACAAATCAGGGTCTTTTGTTCATCAGCAACAAACTTGCGCAGCAACTCCAGAATCTGATCCTCTGATAACGGATCCAACCCAGACGTTACCTCATCACAGATCAGGCACTGCGGATCGTTGACGAATTCCATCGCCAGTCCCAAACGGCGCAACTGTCCGCCGGATAATTCACGAACCAGGGCATCGCTGCGTTCCGTCAGACCCACCTTATGCAACACCGCCCGAATGTGGTCTTCACACGATAAATGCCCCTCTTTTACATTGAGATCGTAACCATAACGCAGGGATTCCGCCACACTCAGTGAATCGTGGGCGATACTGAACTGTGGCACAAAACCGCAACGCCCTGCCAACTGCTTTGAGTGCGTAATTCTTTCTCCTGCAAAACGACATTCGCCCGTCGCATCATTCAGGCGTAAAAAAGACTTTACCAGAGTAGTCTTGCCGCATCCCGACGGCCCAATCACCGCGCTCAGGGCGTGCGTCGGCAATACAACGTTAATATCCTTGAGGATTTTCGCCCCGCCCCCATCCGCAACCAAATTCAGGCTTTTGCAGGAAAACATCGTATGCCCATTCACTATGCTTCACCCAAGCATGGCAACGAAATTCAAAAGACTCCCATTCAGTGCGAATACATGGTCAGGATCGCTTCGAATACTCGGTTTACTTTTTCCCGATTCATTTGTACCAGATTGCGAAAATCTGCGGGGCCATAACGCTGATCGCCGATTCCCTGTGCGTAGTTATCCACGATTGCCAGTGACGTAAGGGGTAGACTGGCCTCGGCACACAAGTCCGCTTCGTGGGCAAATGTCATTCCGACGACATCCCCCCACTGACTGATAACGCGTATTTCTGCCGCCGTTTCAAAGCGCGGACCGCGTGTTTGCACGTACACACAATCCATCAGTACGGGCTCCTGTATCCATTCCCGTAGTCGGGGTATCAGACGATTTGCAATATTCGGTACCGTCGCCTTCATCTCTCTGTCAGAAAATGTCGCGGGTATTAAACTGACGTAATCCGAGCAGGAAATCAGAGACCCGGGCAACAGATCCGTCCGCAGTGAACCCACGGAACAGAAAGAGAGCACATCCTCCACCTCCAGTTGCCGCAGAGCATCAATATTGGCTCTGTGCGCGATGGCATGCGGCGGCACATTTCCCGCAAGTCCATGACGATTGATTAAAACCACATCCTTACACATACGACAACAGACAGATCCATATTCGGTATCCACCTGATGCACGTTCCACGATTCGAACAAAGATGTAGCCGCCAGACTGGTCCCACTGAGTATCCCTAATCTCATTCCCCTCAAAGTATGCTTTTCACAACAACGACAATCAAGGACTTCCTTGGACGGGTAGGGCTGGGCTCACCAAGCCAACTGCGAATACCTTATAAGCCACAGACGGGCATAGATTTTCGTAGATACAGTTTCTCTGTATTTCCCATATCCTTGCAGGGAAATCTTGCATGGATAGAGGAATCTGCCTAATCATGACACATTTCCTGAACTGAACAACCAAAGACCTGCCTTGGATACTCATCGGACAGCCATCTGGAAGGAGCTATTGGAAGAAGCGATTCACGCTGAAAAGGCGGAACCTGCCCTCGCCCCGTTTCTTCGACAAACGATTTCGCACGCCTCCAACCTGGAACAGGTGTTAGCCTGGCATCTGGCAGACAAGCTGGCTGGCGCCTATTTTGACAAACCCGATCTGCGCACGCTGTTATACACCATCTATTCCAAAAGCCCCATCATTCAGGAGCAGATATATCGGGATCTCGAGGCATTTCGTGAACGCGATCCCGCCTGCCCTGGCTATCTCGCAATCGTACTGTTTTACAAAGGGTTTCACGCGCTGACCGCCTACCGGGCGGGACATGCCCTCTGGCAGCAAAACCGACGCTTCCTTGCCGCCGCACTGCAAAGCTCCATATCGGAGCATCTGGGGGTTGATATTCATCCTGCGGCACGCATCGGCAGCGGTATGATGATCGATCATGCCACGGGCGTGGTCATCGGTGAAACGGCTGTTGTGGAGGACGATGTCTCCATTCTACACACGGTTACACTGGGCGGAACAGGAAAGGAACGGGGCGACCGGCATCCCAAAGTGCGCCGCGGTGTACTGATCGGCGCTGGCGCAAAGATCCTCGGCAATGTGGAGATTGGCGAAGGGGCAAAAATCGGAGCAGGCAGCGTGGTTCTCAAAAATGTGCCCGCACACAGCACTGTCGTGGGTGTTCCTGCCAATATCGTCGGACACCTGGCAGAGGATACGCCCGCGCTCAACATGGATCATAAGATAGACCTCTCCTGAATCCCTATCCATTGGCTACGGGTAATTTCGTAAAAGGACAATATTTCCAAAACAGATAATGGGTAGTACTATGACACAACAAACATTCCATCCGATGCAAGCAGGCTGTTCTCAACGTGACATCACTCCCGACAAGCCCCTGAATTTATGTGGTCAGCTCCACATTCGCACGGCCACCCACGCCCGTGATTCGCTTACGGTCAATGCACTGGTACTCAAATCGGGAGAACAACAAGCGGCTATTGTCTCCATTGATATTATTGCGATTCCAGAAGAACTGCGTACAGCGGTATACGCGGCACTGCCTGAATTTGACGGACCCATATGGCTTGCCGCCACCCATACGCACCTGGCTCCTTTTCCTTGCACGGTATTCTGGCGCCCGGAAGAGGACCTGGTGGATCAGGAATGGCTCCAACACCTGGTACAACAAACCGTTGCCGCCATACGCGAAGCAACCGCCAACTTACACGAAGTCGCCCTGTATTGTAACACCACCCATTTGGAAGGACTCGCCTATCAGCGTATGGCCGTATTGCCCGATGGACGTACTTCCATGTATTACGGATGCTGGAATCAGGGATTCTCCCGTCTGTGCGGCCCGCGCGATGGCGAGGTCAGCTTGCTTTACGGCAAAAAGATCACCGACGGCAGTATCTCCTTTGTCCTCTCCAGTTTCGCCTGTCACCCGAATTCCATGGAGGGTGAATCGTTCTACAGCGCCGATTTTCCAGGGGAAACACGCAGGTTGCTGCAATCCGTATTAGGACAGGCAACTGGCGTCATCTATCTGACGGGAGCAGCAGGTGACATCGCCCCACAGCTAATGGAATCTCCCTCTCCCGACCCACTCTGCCCTCTTTACCACGGTGGTGCGCAACCTTGGCGCAATGACGACGGCGCCATCCGTGCAGGTCGTTATCTGGGAGGAGCCATCCTGCACGCGATCCACGAGATCAAAGCTCCCATGCACGAACCCGTACTCTCATGGAAAAGTGGAGAAGTTCCATTGATATTACGGAAACCCAATCATGATGATCCCGTACAATTGACCAGTGGCGCGTTGCAGAAATTGTATCAGGATTTTGCAGACTGCAAAGAGCACTGGCAGGAAATTCAAAACCACTACCAGGGGCGTGTAAGTGTGCTTCGGGCAGGAGATTTCGCTCTCTGCACCAACACCGCGGAATTGTTTGTCGAATTTGGCTTGCAGATCAAACAAAGCTCCCCTGCCCAGGTTACTGCAATCAGCGAATTGACCGACGGATACATGGGTTATGTTCCGACGCCTGAAATTGCACGCACAGGCGGTTACAGCGGCTGGTTCACCTACAACTCCATTCACCGTGAAGACACAGGCAACCAGATCGTAAACCTGACGAAACAATTCCTGAAGGAACTGTTTTAGCCAGCCAAAACACGGGATTGATAGGAGTCTCACGCGAAACCGCAACCCGAATATTGTGTGGACTTGGTCGCGGCATAAAGCCGCTCCTACAATCCTACTCAATAAGGCTACTTGGAGAGGACTGTGCCGATGCTCTGGAACAATTGGTTCTTCTCAAACGGCTTCATCAGGAACATACAGCGGTCATCTGATTTCCTGTTCCAGTTAAATATCTCATCGGTAAATCCCGATATGAATATGACCCTGCCCTGCGGGTAGATATCCAGATAGGCATCCGCCAGTTCCTTGCCACCCATCTCAGGCATCAGCACATCGGTAATCAATAAGTCATAGGGCTCCTGCTGGCTGCTTTCCAGTGCCTCCAACGCCTGCAGCCCGTTGCTTTCCGCGCGAA
>CAZYDZ010000101.1:0-270 GCA_964646535.1 uncultured Opitutaceae bacterium | reverse complement strand
GCTGGCGCGCATGTTCGCGCGCCAGCTCCCTCAAGAAACAGTCGGGTAATACGCAACACATCCTGATTATCCTCCACCAGCAAGATATTCCGATCCTCCAATTGCTTAATTTCGACTGCGGGATTCACTTCCTCGCTCACAACCTTCATTTTGCGCTGCCACGGCAAAAATATACGGAACGTACTCCCCTTGCCAGGCTCACTGTCCACCTGAATCACCCCTTTGCTGTGCTGGATAATCCCAAAGCATGTGGAAAGACCCAGTCCATTG
>CAZYDZ010000100.1:7571-8397 GCA_964646535.1 uncultured Opitutaceae bacterium | reverse complement strand
CCAGATCGACTACGGTTACGATCTGGGTGGTGGTTTTACAGCCGTGGCGTTACATACCATCCCCGAGCCAGCCACCATCGCGTTGTTACTGAGCGGTGCGGCAATGATCGTTTTCCTGCATAACCGCAGAAAAAACAGCGTTAAGTGATAGTAACCTGTGGGGAACCCGTAATGGGTTCCCCAAATTTTTTATAGGTCCTATGGTAGGGCCTGATTCATGGTGGACATTCTTATGTCCACCGCGTCCACTCAACATTTCAATCGCGGCGTAAAGCCACTCTGTAAGGCATCACAGTTTTGCCATGTGAGGCAGTTCGCTGCTGGTCCATGGGGCGATATGCCGATTCACGTAGGCCAGCAATACAGTAGCTTCCTGATCTTCCGCTTTCGAATTAAGTTCTAATCGAAACGTGTGACGCCCCTGCTGCGGATTGTCGATCATGTGGCGGGAGCTTGGACCGCTGCGGTGTGTGGCAGGCACATAAAGAAGGTCTGCTCCGTAATCGTGAGTCTGCACGCCATCCATATAAAGCCGCGCTCCATGCCGTGCCAGGCAGACCAGCAGGCGTGGCTCCTGCGTATTGCATTCCCATGTCCAGGTGGCGCCGCCTGCCTTTTTCACCTCGGCTGGCAATTCACCATTAGCCCACGGGATTTGCTGATCACTGTGCAACGGCTGTAGATAAATGGTTCCAGGCAATCGGGTCAGGTCCAGTGACTCAGGCACAATTTTCATCCAGGAGGGATCCCACCTTGCCTGTTTCAGTTTGCCATGTAATTTGACCGTTCGCTGCGTCAATTCCTCCAATGTATTCGGTGCATCAAT
>CAZYDZ010000100.1:0-7561 GCA_964646535.1 uncultured Opitutaceae bacterium | reverse complement strand
CTGGTCCGATATAGACCCCTGTACCGATAGGTTTACTCCATTTTTCAGGAATCCCGGCAGTGCCCAGCATTAAACCGAGTGTCGCTCCGACTGTTGCGGTGGTACAGTCCGTATCACAACCTGCGTTGACCGCCAACAACAGACTCTTTTCAAAGTCACCGTTGCCGTACAACAGCGCCCATATCGTCAGCGCAACATTCAATGGTGCGTGAGTGAAGTTGTCGCTACGGAACTCTGTCATCAGCGTCTTCCAGCAATCCCATGGGGGAATACCAGACTGCTGCTGTTGCCGCGCCAACTGAATGGCTCTGGCAGTCCTGCTGTTTGCCGGAATATATTCCAATGCCCGTTCAATCGCCCGTGACAGTTTTTCCCCGCTAGCCACCAGGCTTTGCATGACGGCAAACAACACTTCTCCTGCGATTCCCTCCACACCGTGATCCAAAGAGGCATCCATCGCCGCATAATGGGCGGCGCTGTCAGGATCTCCGGGAAACAGGCAGGCCCAGATTTCCGAACGTATCGGAGAGCCCATGCCATCGTGAAAGGAATTCTCAAAAGTACCCGCGAGGGAGGCGGGCACTCCGCGCCGCAGATTCCAGCGACACCGTCCATATTCATCCCACATGTAGTGAATGTGGTCCAGCCATGCCTGGGCAAACGATTCCTGGGTTAGTGTGCCATCGCACTGTTCCACCATGTGTAGCCATACCAGTTGCAACTCCAGGTCGTCATTGGGGGGAGCCACCGTAGGAACAGGATCATAGAAAGTCAGCTTGAGCGGTCCTGGATGACCCTCAACGGGAAGACCGAGAGTCCCCCCGATTGATTTCCCCAGCCAGCACGCATATATCACATCTTCGTATTTCTTACTCATCTATGGAAAGGATTGTGTGAGCAGCAATAGTACTGTGTTTGGAAGGGGGTTACCTTGACAATACCCGCAATAATCAGCACAAAACCCTCAATGCTACCCGGCTTCGATACAGTCTCTGCAGTTGCCGTACAATACGATCTCGTGTCTTTCGATCTGGAAACTTTTTGGGGCCAGTGAATCAATGCCGTGCAGGCAGCCTTCCAGGTTGTAAACCCGATTACATTGGTTGCAGAGAAAAAAGTGGTGGTGCTGGTGGGTGACGCTTTCATAGTGGGGTGTCACACCCGGCAGATCCACCGACTTGACCAAGCCTTCCTCCTTGAACTGACGTAGCGCCCGATAGACTGTGGCAATACCAAGGTTAGGCAGTCTTTTCTGCGCCTCTTCCCAGATGTCGTGCGCAGTCAACGGGCGGTTAGCCGCTTCAATCACTTCACTTAAAACCAGCTTCTGATGTGTGACATAAGATGTCGGTTTGGTCATTCCTTGATCTGTAGCCTGAGTTCGCCCTCAGGTCAAGCCGAGGTATGGTGGGACAATAAGAGAGAAGAGGCTCTTGTCTCGGCTTCTTTGCGGATTTCATTGGGGGTTTTGCCGGTTACTTTTTTGATCCAGAGATGAAGCCAGACGCGACTGCAGCCGAGCCTGACTGCTATCTTCTCGGTGGAATCCGTGGTGCTCTGCAAATCATTTAGCGCGGCTTGCAGTTTAAGCTGCATCCAGTATTGCTGTGGAGTCGTACGGAATTCCTTTACAAACAGTCTGATGAGATGCCTGATGCTACAGCCTGCCTCGTAGGCCATGCGCTGAATATCCAGCGGCGCATCCAATGGATGCTGTTCCAGATAGCGTTTGGCCAGCACCATTCTGTCTTCCATATATTGTGCGTGATAGAGCCCCATGCCCTGTTTATCCCATTCGGCAGACAAGGCCGCGAACCAGCGGTGAAAGGCATGGCGCATGGCGAGATGCCTGGACATTTCAATCCCCTCAGTGCGCATGAAGGGATTGGCTATTTTCACATTGGAACAGGTGATGTCATATAATTGTCGGGTTGGCTGCTCCAGCGAGGGCAACCGCCCCATATTCCACAAGAGCTTTCTCGGGGGGAACAGCAAGCGGCCTTCGCCATGCCAGTGTAAATAAAAGGCAACCTCCATGGTGGAGGTGGTTGCGGCATAATGCTCGGGAACATTGCCTGGATGCTGGAAGAGCCATTCCCCCGCATGGACTTCGACTTCGCGAATACCGTGCCTTTTTTTCTGGCTTCCACTGATGACCCAGGTGGCGATGTAGCAGTCAGAAGTCTTTTGGGGGTACCTGAATGCATGCTTGTTCAGGCCTTTCAAGCGATAGATCCACTGAAATTCCACAGCGAGAGAATTCCAGGTTTTTATGGGTAACTGCTGTACTGGAGAGGAATCCATTATTAAGTATTAAGACATATTATCTACTTATACAAAGATTTTCTCTATTTTCCTGTAAAATCTTCTTGTCGCGGGGTAAAACACCATTAATGCGGGTGCTACCGCTTCGATGCTATCAACCAACCATGTATCCTATTATGAAAAACTCAAAAAGACACCTCTTCTCTTTGCGACCCCATCTCTTACTTGTAGGATTATGTCTTACCAGTATGGGGATTAACCATCTGTCAGCGCAGGCTACGCGCATCTGGAAGGGACCAGGGGGCGATTGGTCTACTGGTACAAACTGGGACACTGGCACTGCGCCGGGGAATGGGGCAAGCCTGATTTTCGGCCATAACGCATACGACGCGTACGAGTCCAACAATGATATTAACAATCTTTGGGCGCGCAGTATTACCTTTGCGGCAGATGCAGGCGCCTCGTACCTCATCACTAACACTCATCCTCTCAGAGTCGGGGGAACCATCACAAACAACAGTGATTATCATGCCGAGATTCAAGCCTCTTTCCAAGTCATCAGTGGAGGTGGTGCGATTCCGGGTACCCCGAGTAACGCTGGAGAAGGGGTGCTCATTGACACAGGTCATGCTGGAATCACTTTGTCAGGTAATATCACATTCGATAATGTGGCGAGGGTGCTGGTGAAGACCGGGACTGCAGCCTTGACAATCAGCGGCACCTACTACGCGACTCAATCCACCATCGTCGATATGGGAGATTTGGTTTTCAGCGGTGGCACAGTAGACACCAGCTTTACAACCACACGTCGCCTCGTGCTGGGAAGTGGCTGGTCCGCCGCCGCACCGGAAGATTATGCGAGCGCGCGTCTGGTGCTGAAAGACAATTCGGTCGCGAATTTCTCTCAGTTGATCCTGCGCAAATACTCTGGCTCCAACTCATTTGTGATAGAATCCGGTTCAACGCTTGTCATCGGTAGCGCGTCCTTCTACAACGCAGGAAGCAGTTATCCTACTGGTAATCCTGCTCAAAACGCGGATAACGGGCTTGCCACACTCAATATTGATCTGACTGGAGGCGGGCGCTTTCGAGTCACCAATGCCAGTTTGTTTGGGACGGTACTGGGTTCAAAATGGGTTACAATTACCGAGCTGGTTGAGGAGCAGAAAAAGACTGGCTTCGTCTATTTTGACAGTGTGGTGGAGGATGAGACGACCATCTACTACGCTACCCGTGCCACACTGGGTAAAGGCTTGACTGAAATGCCAAGCGGCGACGTATCGACTGGCACCTCTACCCACTATGTGATCACTTCCACTGGCAATACGCTTTCAACCGGCCAACTTACCACGGGGGCGACAGGCCAGATTCGAGGGTCATCCTTGACGATCACGGGAACAGGAGGGACGTTAAAAACTACCCACGCGAGCAACAACCGCATGATTACCCCTGTGATTCTGATGGAGGAAGGGACTGGGGATTACTATCTCGATGTCCGCTGGCTTCCCAATTTGGGTACAGCCAATCCTATCGGCTTCGTTCATCAACACAGTACGAACGGCATCTTGTACTTCGTGCGCGGAATGCAGGGTGGCACCACTAACTTCAATAGTCTGGTTAAGACGGGAGCTGGAACCGTCGTGGTGCAAGGCTCGGCCTCGGCTCACACCGATGAGACAGAAATCCAGGGCGGACGGTTTGTCCTCGAAAGCACATTTGGCCATACCAGCTACTTCCGTGTGCGCGGGTCTGACTCAGTACTGAGCGGTAAGGGAGGCATCGGTGGAACTGCGATCAGCGGCAACCCGCGCTACACGCAGGTGCAGATCTTCGACGGAGGCACACTGGAAGGGAATAATCATGAAGCCAAGGCGCTGGACATTACGGGGAGCCTGTTGTTTCTGTCGGACGGAAACTATCGGATGTCCCTGCACGAAGATCCGCAGTACGATCCATTGACCGTACTGAGCGTTACCACCGGGAGCAGTCCTGCGGCAGCATTGATCACCTTGGCGGGAAATCTGGAACTGGAACTGGAGTACGCAACGGGTATGGATAGTGATCCGATTATCCTGATGATCACCGACGGCAGTATCGCAGGCTTCTTTAATACGGTGAACGGCCAGTCCTTCCTCACCGGCAACCGATTCTTCCTGGACTATGGCGGGACTGACTACCAGTTCCAGATCGACTACGGTTACGATCTGGGTGGTGGTTTTACAGCCGTGGCGTTACATGCCATCCCGGAACCGTCAACCATCGCACTGATCCTCGGTGGCGCAATGATTTGTTTCCTGTTCATACGCAGGAAAAAGAGCGTTGAGTGATAGTAAATAGCGATAGTTGGAGGCCCATCATAGGGGTGGGCCTCCAGCTTGATTGGAGAAACAGGCAATGATTCGCGCAATGTGCCCGCCCTGGAAAAGAGCTGGTATGTCAGCACGGGAAACCCGCAGGGCATGTTCAGCAATAATGCCACGGGAGTTGTGCCCGGTGGTATCCCGGGCCGCGCCGCAGGCGACAAAATCTACTGGTCACACGAGGGCCAGATCGGTGTCGACGGACACAAGGACCTCTATCCGCAGTTTGCGCAGTGAGCAGTATGGGGCTGCGAAGCCGAGAAAATCCGCGACCATCTGTGGTTCCTCTTTTATTCGTGTCCCTGGTGTTTGTGTGAGAATTCTCCTCTGATGCCTGCGATCTTTGTGGTTCATTAAGCTCTTGCGAAAACAATAATTTTTTCTGTATAAGGTCGGTCGCATTGAGACCCAAAGATATGTCTGATTCTTCCGATCCTGCCATACGTGTGTTCCCCTCAAAATCATCAGCGTTGCCTCTGCTCGGACTGATGATGTTTCTCCAGTTTTTTATATGGGGTGGCTGGTATGTGTCGGTAACAGGGTGGTTGAATAACCTGGGGCTTGGCGGGTTGACTGTCTGGGTGTACAGTGTATGTCCCATTGCGGCAATCCTTTCCCCGGTGTTTCTCGGTGTGGTGGTCGACCGCTTTTTTGCCTCGCAGAAAGTGCTGTCCGCCCTGCACTTGCTCGGTGCGCTGTTCATGATTGCGATTCCGCTGTTCATCACCAGTGAAGCCTCTGGAGAGGTGGCAAACAGTGTGTGGCTGCGTTTTTTCCATCCTGCCGTATTGTTGATGCTCGGCCACGCGTTGTGCTTCATGCCGACGCTGGCTCTCAGTAGTTCGGTGGCCTTGACACATGTGGCCAGTGCGGAAAAACAGTTTCCTGTGATTCGCGTGGCGGGTACGATTGGCTGGATTGTCGCGGGTCTGGTGGTGGGGATGTTGCTGCCTGGAGGCGAGTCTTCCGCGGGACAGTTTTATGTCGTGGCAGGAGCAAGCATTGCCCTGAGCGTATTATCATGGTTCCTGCCACACACACCGCCTCCACTGGCGGGGAAAAAAGTCAGCGTGGGACAGATGCTCGGATTGGATGCGATTGCCCTGCTGAAAAACAGACAGTTCGCCATATTCATTCTCTGTTCACTGTTAATATGTATTCCGTTGTCCGCCTATTATCAGCAGACACGCAATTACGTGGAGTACAGTAATCTGCCGACACCTGAGTCGCTGCAATCGGGGATTAACGCCACACTCGGCAAATTGTCGGATTCGTTTGTGGTGTCAGGCGATCTCGGAGCCACCGCATGGATGTCTCTCGGGCAAATGTCCGAAGTCGTATTCATGTTGCTCATGCCGCTGATTATCCTGCGCCTGGGTGTAAAGAAGATGCTGTTGTTTGGGATGCTCGCCTGGGTGGCCCGATATGGATTGTTCGCACTGGGGGCTCCCGATCAGATCGCATGGATGGTCATCACGGGTATCCTGCTGCATGGTATCTGTTACGATTTCTTCTTTGTCGCAGGACAGATTTACGTCGACAACGATACCCCGCATGCGATTCGCGGACAGGCGCAGAGCTTCTTTGTTCTCATTACACAGGGTGTAGGTATGCTCATCGGCGCACAGGTGGTCAACGCAATCGTTGAAGCCAATTCTTCCCCGTCTGTAAACTGGCAGCCAATCTGGTTCTGGTGTGCCCTGTTCGCTGCCGTAATCGCTGCCATATTCCTGTTTTTCTTTAAGGAGAGAAAAGCGTGTGAAAATGGCGGATAGGCGGGCGGGTTTGCTGTTCAGCGTACGCTGAGGGCATGGTTGGTATCCTTGTAATCCGCGAAGTACGGGTATGAGTCATGCTCCCTTGCGTAATTGGGAAGGGGTCTTCCCTGTTCCTTTTTTGATCCAGACACTGAATTGTGAGCTGTTGTAGCCAAACAGAGCAGCGATCTCCTTGATTTCCTTTTGGGTCGTCTGTAACTCCTCGACTGCCTGCCGGTGTTTATATTGCTCGCGATAGGCTTTGGGAGGCATCCCATACTGCTTTTGAAATGAACGATAAAACTGGCGACAACTGAGCCCCGTTTCCTGTGCCAGTCCGGATATGTTCAGCCTTTGGTTGCCTGGCATTACTTTCAAATAATTTGCTGCGGGCACCAGCCTTTCATCCATATCTTGCACGTAATGCCATCCCGCGCCCTGTTCTCTGGCGCCTCGTAACCAGATACGCAACCAATCGTAAAACAGCCAACGAAAATCAAAATGCGCATCCTGGCTGATTTCCTTTTCGTAAAGGAAGTACTGCACTTTTTCCCGCTGCCATATTTCCCGGCACAAATGAAGCGCCTTTTCCTCAAGCAGCGCATTTGTCGTTGTTTTCCACATTTTCTTCTGCAACAAGGAAATCAGATTTCCCTGACCTGCCCACGATACAAAAAATCCAATCGATATAAACTCTGTATTGGTATCAAAGACAATGGAGGTATTTCCGGCAGGAAGGGAAAGCCATTCACCCGTGACTGCCACAATCCCTTTCCCTCTCTTGCGGGCTGTCACACGCCCTCTCCTCACCCATAATACCCAGTCAGAGGAATGATATAGATGGGGCACCGTATAAACTCCTTCTGCCTTGGATTTGTGGCCGTATGCCCAATTCATGTCAAAACGCAGCAGATTCCATTGTTCATGAGATAACATACCCATATCTTTTTCATTTTTAGACATACTCTTTTCATTTAATGACACTTCTGTTGTTTTTCAATGACGATTCTATTGTCGAGAACTTAGTGTGTGATTATACGGCGACTTGGCCTACTGGCCTCGCGTCTCATTTCACATCAAAAAACAAGTCAACTATGAACTCACACACTACCTCGCTTCGTGCAGTCATGATCAGCACACTCTTCTACACGCTTCCCATCCTGTGCCTCTCTGGGCAAA
>CAZYDZ010000099.1:0-8526 GCA_964646535.1 uncultured Opitutaceae bacterium | reverse complement strand
GCCCAGTTCGGTTCCGACCTCGACGCCAAGACCAAGGCCCAACTTGATCGCGGAGCACGCATCGTGGAATTGTTCAAACAGCCTGCATTCAACCCGATTTCCATTGAGGTCCAGGTGGCTGTGTTGTGGGCGATGCAGAACGGATTTTACGACGACATTGCGGTCAAGTCGATGGTCCATGCCGCTTCTTCCGTGCGTGAGTTTTTCACCGCGCAGAAGGAGGGTCTGTTGACCAAGATTCGTACGGTGGCCGCACTCAATGCGGAAATTGAGGCTGAATTGCGCAAGGCCTTTGAAGAGTGGAAGCGCACCTACCAGTCCGCCTGATTTTTTGTTGTTAACCTATGGCTAATACCCGCGAGATTCGTCGCCGCATCAAGTCGGTAAAGAACACCCGCCAGATTACCAAGGCGATGGAGTTGGTTGCTGCTTCCAAGATGAAGAAGACGCAGACGGCTGCCACCCGAGGGCGGCCATTTGCCGCTTTGATGGCACAGATGTTGTATGCTGTGTCAGGGCGTCTGGAAGGGTTCAAGCATCCGTTTCTGGAATCGCGCGAGGTGAAAACCCGCGGAATTCTGCTGGTTTCTACCAACCGTGGTTTGTGCGGGGGGCTGAATACCAATCTGTTTCGCCTGATTAATGGAATCCAGGGAGATGTGGCATATGTCTCTTTGGGACGCAAGGGGACCCAATACCTGGGGCGTACGGGGCGCAATCTGCTGGCCGACTTTCCTTTGACGGATCAGGCCCTGTTCAGCGAGATCAGCGTGGCGGTGGAATTTCTTACCGAGCAGTACATTGCAGGTAATGTGGACACCATAGAGGTGGTATATAGCCGCTTCGTGAATACGTTGCAGCAGGAGCCGACTTTGGATCCGGTCCTGCCGTTGAGCAGTCTTGAGGAGGTAATCGAGCGTGTGAATCAGGCTGCTGGCGGGGCTGTCGTAGCCGATGATCGCCCGATGATTCTTGAGCCGAACGCCAATGATATCCTTACGGAGTTGCTGCCTCTCTATGTGAAGCGCGAGATTTACCAGAGAGTGCTGGAAGCACAGGCTTCCGAGCAGAGCGCCCGCATGGTGGCCATGAAGACCGCTGCGGACAACGCCTCCAAGATTATCGATCAATTAACTCTCGATTACAACAAGGCCCGTCAGGCGGCGATTACCCAGGAGATTCTGGAAATTGCTGCTGCCAGCGCCGCTAATACTTAAAAACGTCAATCATTTGCTACTATGAGCAACCAAGGAAAAATCGTTCAAATCATCGGCCCTGTGGTCGATGTGCTCTTCACGGAGAAAGTTCCTGAAATTTATCAGGCGCTGGAAATCGACCTGACAGTCGGCAATGAAACCAGCAAGTTGGTGCTGGAAGTGCAGCAGCACCTCGGTGAAGGTCTGGTGCGCGCGATCGCGATGTCCTCGACCGAAGGTCTGGTGCGCGGCGCCGCGGTAACAGATACTGGAGCGCCCATTTCCGTTCCTGTGGGCGAGGGAGTGCTCGGCCGTATTTTCAATGTGACGGGTGATCCGGTGGATGGTCGCGGCCCTGTTTCTTTCGAGAAGAAGTATCCGATTCACCGTGCAGCTCCGCTGCTGATTGAGCAGGATACCAAGGCTTCCCTGCTCGAAACGGGAATCAAGGTGATCGACCTGATCTGTCCCTTCATCAAGGGAGGTAAGGTTGGCGCGTTCGGTGGTGCGGGTGTGGGTAAGACCGTGGTCATCATGGAGCTGATCAACAACATTGCGAAGACACACGGGGGGTACTCGGTGTTCGCAGGTGTGGGTGAGCGTTCCCGTGAAGGTAATGACCTTTACCACGAAATGTCCGATGCGGGCGTTATTCGCCAGGACGATCTTTCCCAGTCCAAAGTGGCCTTGGTGTATGGTCAGATGAATGAGCCGCCTGGAGCCCGTATGCGTGTCGCGCTGACGGGTCTGTCGATGGCAGAGTATTTCCGCGACGAGAAGAATCAGGACGTGTTGTTGTTCGTCGATAACATCTTCCGTTTCTCCCAGGCGGGCTCCGAAGTATCCGCTCTGCTCGGACGTTCTCCTTCCGCAGTGGGTTACCAGCCGACGCTGACCAATGAGATGGGACAGTTGCAGGAGCGCATTACCTCTACCCGCAAGGGCTCGGTAACCTCCTTCCAGGCCGTTTACGTGCCTGCGGACGACTTGACGGATCCTGCTCCCGCCAACACCTTTGCTCACTTGGACTCCACGATCGTATTGGAGCGTTCCATTGCCGACCTGGGTATTTACCCGGCTGTGGATCCTCTGGCATCCGTTTCCAAGGCGTTGGAGCGTTCCATTGTCGGCGATGAGCATTTCGATGTGGCACGCGGCGTGCAGCAGGTGCTGCAGCGCTATAAGGACTTGCAGGATATTATTGCGATTCTCGGTTTGGACGAACTCTCCGTTGAGGATAAACAGACCGTTTACCGCGCTCGCAAGATTCAGCGTTTCCTGTCCCAGCCGTTCAATGTGGCCGAAGTCTTTACGGGTACTCCTGGTAAGATCGTCTCTCTGGCAGATACCATTCGCGGATTCAAGATGATCCTCAGCGGTGAGTTGGATCATATTCCTGAAAACGACTTCTACATGAAGGGTGGTATCGACGAAGTTCTGGAATCCGCCAAAGCCAAGTAAACTCAGTGTCGATTGATTCCATGGCGCTCTCTGTTGAAATAGTCACTCCCGAAAATAGGGTTTACCATAATCCGCAGGTCTCCTCTGTGCTGTTGCCTACAGCCAGTGGCGAAGTCGGGATTCTACCTGGTCACCAGCCTTTGCTGACCATTCTGGCTCCAGGCGAACTGCAGGTGATTGTTGACGGCAAGACCGAACAGTTGGCAATCGACAAAGGGTTTGCGGAAGTGCTTGGCGACAAGGTTTCCGTGCTGACTCATGCGGCGATCAATGTCGCCAAAATCGACGAGAAAGCTGTGGAAGAAGCGCGCAAGCGTGCTGAAGAGGCTCTCAGGAACAAGGAAGGCATGACTCCCGAGGAGTTGGAGGCCACCGAGAGCGTCGTACGCTTCGCCATTGCCCAGTTGACGATCAAGACTCGCAAGCGTTGATTGCTTTTTGCTGGTGCGCCTCGGCCACCAGCAGGTATTTTTGGGCCAGATCCCGGATTCCTCGTTTTTCCTGCTCGGTGAGCGGACGGATGACTCGGGCTGGAGAACCGAAAATCATGGCGCCTGCAGGTGCCTGAAATCCTTGCGTGACCAGGCTGTTGGCGCCGATGATGCAATCGTCTCCAATCACACTGCCGTCAAGAATGGTGGTTCCCATGCCGATCAGACAGTCGTTGCCAATGGTGCATGCGTGCAGGATTGCCCGATGACCTACGGTAACACGATCTCCCACGATGCAGGAATAGTTGTCCGCGACATGGATGACCACCGAGTCCTGGACGTTGGTTTCTGCTCCGATGACGATTTCATGGATGTCGCCGCGCAGTACCGCCTGGTAAAAAACACTGGAGCGTATCCCCAGGCGCACCGCTCCGATACAGGTTGCATTGGCCGCGACAAACAACGCCCGACTGGTTTCAGGAGTCTGTGAAAGATAGTGTGCGATGCGCTGCCGATGATTCACAAGAGTCATGCTGCCATGGTCATTCAGTCTCTGCAAACCCAAACCCCCCATAGGATCCATAGGTTTTTGGCGACTGCACTGTTTTTTGGTTTTGGCGACTTTTCTCTTTTGCACTTGTAGGAATAGGCAAGAGCGATTGGAGTATCGGGTATGGCTCGCATCATTGATTGTCATAACCACATCGGCGCGGATTTACTTTTTTATTTACAGGGCAACTATCCGTATTGTCAGGATATGGTGACCATGATGGAGTTGGGTCGTGGGATCGATTACTGGATGGTATTCCCGATGGTCTCGCATCTCGGTCTGGATATCACCGCTCTGCGTGAAAATCGCATTGAGGATAGCCATGTGCCTACGGACATACCGTACGCCTTGGAAAACCGTAGAATGTTGGAGGAGATCCATAAGCTGTTTCCTGAGGAGGGAAAACGGATGTTGCCGCTGGTCATGCTGGACCCTGTGCGCAAGGTGAAAGAGCAGATTCGGGAGCTGAATCGTCTGCTCGATGAGTATCCGTCAGTGGTCGGACTGAAAGTCCAGGCTACGATTATCCAGGCCCCCATCTTGAATTTGTTGAAAGAAGGAAAAGCATTTTTGGAGCTGGCGGAGAAACGGAATCTGCCGATTCTGATCCATACCAGTTACAAAAAAGACGATATCTGGTCGCAGAGTCACGATATATGCGATATTGCCGAACAAACTCCAGGTGTCCGTTTTTGCATGGCTCATTCGTGTCGCTTTGACCGCAGTGCGTTGGATCGTGTGGCGGCCATGCCCAATGCTTGGTTTGATTGTTCCGCACATGTGATCCATTGTCAGGCGGCCGGGCGCGGCTATGCGATTGTTCCACCCGACGGAAGCGTTGAGCGTTTTCCGAGTGATTACCGCAATCCCTCTCAGGTCTTGCGCGATCTGGCCGAAGCGTACCCTGACAAGCTGATGTGGGGCAGTGATTCTCCGTTTTACTCCTATGTGGATCACCAGGTTCGTTTGACCTGTACCTACAAGGAGGAGCTTGATTGCCTTCATGCTTTACCACAAGAGCTGTTGGAAAAAGCGGCATGGCGTAACACGCTGCAATTTTTACAAAAAGAATTATGAAAGATCTGATGTTGGATAATCAATCAGTGCTCGTTACGGGTTCCAGTCGTGGAATCGGTCTGGCGATTGCGCAGGGGATGCACGAGGCGGGCGCACAAGTGGTATTTCACGGCAATCGCAATGCGCCCGACCACGTTCCTGACAATTGTGTGTTCCTGACAGAGGATTTACTGGCGGAGGGTGGCTCCCAGCGCCTTTTGCAAAAGGCGTTGCAGGCAAAGCCTGATCTGAGCCTGCTGGTCTGCAATGCGGGGAGTTTTTTCGATGTTCCGTTTCTTGAAATGGATGAGGAGCGTTGGCAGAAAACGGTGGATCTTAATATGAAGGCCGTCTATTTCCTTTGTCAGGCGTTTGCCCGTGAGATGGTGGCGCGCAAACGGCAGGCGGCTATTGTACTGGTTTCCTCGACCAACGGATTTCAGGCGGAAGACAATGCGACCGCCTACGATACATCCAAGGGCGGATTGGTCATGATGACCCGTTCCATGGCGGTTTCATTGGCTCCGTATGGCATTCGCGTGAATTCACTGGCTCCAGGGCTGATTCGTACTCCGTTGACTAAATGGATTGATGAGAGGCCGGAAGAAAAGGCCCATTACGAAAAGAAAATCCTGCTCGGGCGCGTCGGAGAAATGGATGATTGTGCTGGTCCCGCTGTATTTCTCTGCTCGCAGGCAGCCCGTTATATTACGGGCCAGGTGTTGGTGGTGGATGGGGGAATCACTGTAGCGCAAATCGGCAGGAAATAATATGGCCAAGACTGCGGATTCGTGGGTGTACGATTTACAGGAGGTGCCTGTTCCTCCTTCCATACTGGGAGAAAACCCTCTGTGGGATGCTGGCCGTGGCCAATTGTATTGGGTCGATATCGATCAGGGAATTGTGCATTGCTGGAATGAAAAGGAACAATGCCATCGTGAAATCTATCAGGGAGAAACTGTGGGCGGTTTTACGCTGCACGAGGATGGCAGACTGTTGCTGTTTCGGGTGCGGGATATCGTTTTGCTGTGTCCTGATTCAGGCGAAATCACTCCGCTGATCCAGCTCGATATCCAGGATGAAGGTCGTTTTAATGATGTGATTGCCGACCCGCAGGGAGGCGTGTACTGTGGTCGCCTGACCTGTAATAATGCAACCGGGGGGCTCTATCGATTGCATCTGGATGGGCGACTGGAGTTGTTGTGGACAGGCTCAGGAGTTCCCAATGGTATGGCGTTCAGTGAGGATTGGCAGCAGTTTTATTGGACCTGCTCCTCTACCCGTACAATATACCGTTTTCAGTACGATCTGGGCAATGGCACGCTTTCTGACAGAGAGGTGTTTCGCAGGGTGGAGGGTGATGAAGTGCCAGATGGACTGACCATGGACCGCGCTGGATTCCTGTATTCCGCCCGCTGGGATGGGTTTGGTATCGAAATTTTGAATACGAAGGCAGAGATCCTGGCAAGGGTGGACCTGCCTGTGGCAAGGGTGACTTCCATGATTGCCGGAGGAGCCGATATGGATATTCTATACATTACAACAGCGAAATCGGAAGATGGCAGTGGTGGAAGATTATATCGGGCGCAATTGCGCAATCGCGGGCGTCACGAATGGGTCTCCCGTATAGCGGTGGGCTCTCGTTGATTATTGGTTATGCGTATTACTGGCGGTGTGGCTCGCGGGATTCCGCTTCAGACTGCCCGCTACGGCGGGTTTCGCCCCGCCATGGATCGAATTCGTCAGGCGCTGTTTTCATCGCTGCAGAACTATGGTGATATGGCGGGGAGTGCCGTGTTGGATTTGTTTGCAGGAAGCGGTGCGTATGGATTGGAAGCGCTAAGTCGGGGAGCAAGCCATTTGGTGTGGGTGGAGAAGGATCGGCGTTCTCTGGAGTGCTTGAGAAAGAATCTGCAGTCTGTGCTGAGAAGCGATAAATCGCTGGAATCCGCGCAATGCCGTGTTGCGTCAGCCGATGTGTTGTCGTGGCAGCCTGGTGGGGAACAATACGACCTGATTCTATGTGATCCGCCGTATGAGACGGGAGTAGGGCAAATGGAGTCTTTATGGCAGTCATTGGAGCGTTGGCTGAAACCCGATTGTCGATTCGGTCTGTGCTGGGAAACCCCCGCTGAAAATGTGTCGCATATACCGATGAACTGGCAGTTGGTGCGTCAGTTGGGCGCCAAACAAAAAGGCCCTGCTGTGCTGCTGCTGAGGCCGGGCTGATTCAGACGTCTTGATTGCCGTAATGAAGGACGGCACGCTTGTATATGGACCACCCAATTCCTCCACAGAGATACAGGCAGGCGAGGATCGGTAGAAATGGGGCGCGAAGAATAATGACGAGGACGGTGCCAAAGAAGGCTCCTGCAAAAAAACTGATCACCAGAAAGAACGGCGCGGATATTTTCCAAATGGGAATCTGGTGCCCGCGCAATTTCATCCCAAAGTTACTTCCCATGTCTGTGAGTAATCCCGTGATGTGGGTGGTGCGCAAAATGATGCCGCGGTAGTGGGTCGCCAGCGCATTCTGTAATCCGCAGGCTACAGCCGTGGCAAAAACGGAGAAGGAAGGGATACCCTCCATGGTGAAATGAGAAATAATCAGACAGACGCCAATGAATGAAACCGAACGTCCATAGGGGCGTGAAATCTCCAATGTCGGATGGTGAATGAAATATCCAGCCAATGAAGCTCCGCCGACAAAACCGACAATTGCTGCCAGTAGTTTGAAAAGGGTGTCCTGCAAGGGATTCGGATTATGAACAATCCAGTTGAAAAAAGTGTTCTCCCCGAGACGATTGACCAAATTTACGGCGGCGCTGGTGGCGTCTCCCGTTAAATGGCTGACGGAGGTTCCCAGTTGAATCAGGAAACCCGCATTTACGGCGGCGCTTAAAAATGCCAGGCAGCAGCCACCAGCCAAAATCCACCTGGGATTGAGTTGTTTCATGTCGGAAGCCATCGGATCGAGTTCCTTCATACCAGCAGTGCTGTTGTTGTCAACGGCGCGATAGGAAAAGAGTACAGATCCAAAGGGACCACCAAACTGTACCAGTACCGTGGAAGAGGGACAAAAGTGAGTGTGATCCTGTCATATCGATTTTTCTGCTTGATAAAATGATAATGAGAGATCATAATTAATCCATATTATTGATCAAATCGTGATGAAGTCGGCATTGGAAGCGTCTGTTGGAGAAGAACACGGGGAGAAGAAAGTACCTTCCCGATTTCAGGCGTGGCTGGATAGTTTGGCGATTGGATTCGCTGGAGTGTGTGGAATCCACTGTTTGTTGACCCCTGTGTTGTTGATTGTATTTCCGTTGATAGGCAGCAGTTTTTTTGTCGATGAGCGATTCCACATGTGGATGTTGTACGTGGTGATCCCAACGACCACATTGGCGGTATTTCTTGGTTGTCGGAGACACAAGGATCGTCGGGTGGTGCTGTTTTCGACCATTGGGTTGTTATTGTTGATTGTGGGTGTCTGGGTAGCTCATCCAGAGGGAGAACATGTACACGAGTGTGCGGAGGAGCATGACCATGCAGCCCACCATCACATGTATGATCATAACGTGTTGGGGACCTGGTTGAGCGTGGCAGGCGGCATTTTTCTGGTCAGTGGACACTGGCGTAATCATCGCTTGTGCCGTAAGGACCACTGCTGCCATTGAGGTGGTTATAGGACTTATGGGACCTATAATAAAACACCCCGATGGCCTTGCGACCAGTCGGGGTGCGTTTTTCCGGTTAAGGAGAATTTTACGAAAGTGTTCCTGCGTAGACGGCTTCGTCGGCCAGTTCTTCCTCGATGCGGAGCAACTGGTTG
>CAZYDZ010000098.1:726-8552 GCA_964646535.1 uncultured Opitutaceae bacterium | reverse complement strand
CAAAAAAACCACCCCCACCTTGGAATCCTCGCGGGCGTCAACAAATGCCTCAATCAGCTCCTGAACCGTCTCCGGACGGAATGCATTGCGTTTGTGAGGGCGATTGATGGTGATCTTCGCCATGCCCTCTGCTTTTTCGTATAAGATATCCTGAAATTCCTTAACTGTTTTCCACTTCATATAATCAAATCCTGTTTTTATGCTTTTCCCCTTTTACGCGAAGTATGGAAACTTGACGGCAACGCCTTTGCCAGTCTGGCAAACGTATTGCTGCGCAGGAGGGCATCCTCGTCCGAACGGGTGCTCCAGCGCAATACGCGAATGCCTGGTTTCCCCGTAAAACGCAATTTTTTCTGCCACGACTGCCCTGCTGGCAATTCCTGCAGCGTCACCCCATAAGCACGGCAAAGCGTCTTCCACTCGACCTGTTGCGATGTGAGGAAAAACTCGTGAAAGGGAGGGTTCATACGCCGTATGGGCAGGTGTTGAAAGATCCCCCCTCCCTGATTATCAATCAATAACACCAACAATTCACCGCGCATGCGGGAGTGGTGCAGAAAACCATTGGTGTCATGCAGCAAGCCGAGATCCCCGCTGACCAGGACCGCCCGCCCACACGCCTCGGCGAAACCGACTGCCGTGGCCAGGGTGCCGTCAATACCATTTGCCCCCCGATTACAGAATGTGCGCAAGCTGCATTCACCTGTCGAATGGAAGTATTCCCAATCGCGCACGGGCATACTGTTGCCGATCAACAGAGGAACGGCTTTCCCCTGCACGGAACGGATCTCGCGAACCCAGCGCGGCTCAAAACCCGGATTGTCCTGCAGGCACTGTCGCAATTGCGCACGGCACCACTCCTCCACACGTACCCATGCCTGCAGCTCCCTGTTCCGTTCCTCATTCAACTTAGGTAATGACTCAATATCCAGGGTATCAGCAAAACATGTCAAAGTCTGTCCCGACAAGTGCTGAGGGTTCAGATTGCGACCCGTTGGATCGCAGACATAGAGCCGCGGCTGCCACTCCGTTAGTCGCTGGCGCAATACCTTGCTGGTGGGCAGGGCTCCGAACTGAACCAACAGATCGGGACGCGCGCGCGCCGCCCACGATTCGTTGCGCAGAGCCAGATCGTACGCCACAATCCCCTCCTCTTCCGACAACTGTTCGCGCAAACCACTCAGTGCATCCACCAACACTGGCCATCCCGTACGGCTTACCATGAGCCGCAACGCCTGCCTGGCCTCTTCATGCCAATGTGCGACACCCGCAATAATCATTCCCTTACAGGAACGATCACACAAGGGAATGTTGGTCCGTGTGACAACCGTTGCCGCACGGACGGGTCTGCCAGGCAACGGAAGCTCACAGCGATGTACCTCCCCGTCCTCTGTCGGCACCAGCGGATCGCGCAGAGGAACATTCAAATGCACGGGGCCTCCCGTTCCACATAGCGCGCCACAGGCAACTTGCCATGCGTGTACGAGTGTCTGGCGCATACAGGAAACCACTGTAAAGTCACTGTCAGGCAACACAGTCTCCTGGTACTGCAATGGATAATCCCCAAACAGTTTCACTTGGTCTATGGTTTGTCCGCTGTGACAATAACGCAATTCAGGCGGTCGGTCGGCGGTTACCACAAGCAGGGGAGTCCGACTTTCACGGGCTTCCACCACGGCGGGCAAGAGATTTGCAGCCGCAGTACCCGACGTCGTCACCACCATTACGGGCTGCGCAGTGGCGCGCGCGAATCCAAGCGCCAGAAAACCTGCAGAGCGCTCGTCCAACACCGAAATGCAGCGCAACTCACCATGCGCTGTCAAGCCGAGTACCAGGGGTGTGGAGCGGGATCCAGGAGATATTACCACGTAACGTCCTCCCATCGAGGCATACACCTCTGCCAACAGTTTTCCCCACAGTTCATTCGGACTGCGGTATTCCAATGTAAGGATGTCAGACAATGGGCTCACAGACAATGACCATTAGGCACGCGGCTCATCCTCCAGCTCGTCCTCAAGTATCTCGGGAATTTTGAAATTAAACAAGGGAAGCAGGATAAACAGACCAATACAGGTCAGCACCAACACCGCATAGCCCGTGACGTCATGCACAGCCCCCTCAATGGCTTCCGAACCGTAAGTATACGCCCAACCGGTAAGAAACAGACTGCGGAACAGATTCATGATGAACGCGAAAATCATTGCCATCACCACCATCAGGACTTTCTTCCAGAGCTTGTTCAAATAAAGAGCGCCCATAACCGAGCCTGCAAACAGACAGGCCATCAGGGAACGAATTCCCGAACAGGCCTCCGCCACCCCCACACTCCCCTTGGGAAGGTTCAAAGTGTTGCCTTGCTGCTCAATTACGTAACCAAGAAAATTAAAGGTGTGGAAGACCACCACAGTCACCTGATTCAACAGAAAAATACTGATTTTGCTTTCCAAGGCGGACACCATCGGAGCCGACAGCAACCAGATCAGCACAGGAAAGCCAAAGTAACCGAGCAAACGAATCTTTTCCCGATCCATAAACGGCTGATAGCCATACTTCTGCAAAACATTTCCACGAACTGAAAGCAACAGCAGCGCTGGAAACGCAAGAATAAACCCCACATTGAGCGCCAGCGATGCGGGAGCCGATGCCCCTCCCTCCGCCGCGCGCACCCCACCCCCGATCAGAAGGGAAACCGCCCCGCCTGCAACCAGCAGAGCAATCAACCAGTTAAACCAGGGGCGATCCATACAATAATGATCAGCATCCTCAGAACTTGAGTCCTCCCCTGTTTTGCGAAATAGTCCCAAAATGGATTTCCAGCGCTCTTCAAGTACCAGGTATACAAACACAGGCACCAGAAAACCAAAATAATAATCCTCACGCTGACGCCAGGATGCCTGCTGGTCGTAGATCAACAGTGCAACAAGCAGCATGCCAAGCACCAGTACTTGTCGAAATGAGGACGGCAGGGTTTCCCAACCCCGAATACGCGACAACAAACTCATCAAGCCTTATTCAGACAACAAACACGCTTCCATGCAAGCGAAGCTTAAAGAGAATGACGAATTAGGAATTAAAAATGGAGAATTCCGGGAGCTAGATTGGACTTTGTAGGAGCGGCTTTACGCCGCAACCCTCGAATTGTGGGTTGCCTGATTGCAGCGTAAAGCCGCTCCTACAGGGCAAACCCCGTGTTTTTCGTGGCTTCACGTGAGCTTCCTGCCATACGCCTCAGCCCAGGCTGCCGTCTTCGAAGAATCCCCGCACCACTTCCAACAGGCGGTCAGCGGCTATTTTCACTTCTTCGCGGCCCTTCAGGTCGCGCAGAGTGAACTGCTGGTTGCGATTTTCCTCTTCACCCAAAATGACCGCCAGCGATGCGCCGCTACCTGTCGCATTACCAAACTGTTTCTTGAAACTGACAGGCTTGAGCGCGTAATCCACGGAGAGACGCAGGCGGCGCAACATTCGGGCCACCCGCTGAATCGCAGACAATTCGTTTTCCGAACCGTAAACGAGATAGACATCGGGAGCCTGTACCCATTGCGGAACAAGGTTTTTCTCCTGCAGCAGATCGCCTACGGTCACATCCCCCATACCGAAACCGATTGCTGGCATAGATGGACCGCCCAGTTTCTCCACCAGGTGATCGTAACGACCACCACCAGCCAATGCGCGTGATTTTCCTGAACGCTCAAACACCTCAAAGACAAAACCTGTATAGTAGGCGAGCCCACGCACAATACTGAAATCAATGCGAACCCAGTCTTCCCAGCCGTGGGCCTCCAGCGACTGCCACAGTGTGCGCCACTGCTGCATGCGCTCCCACAAACGGCTTCCCATTTCCGCGGTAGTCAGATGACGGCCAAAAAATTGCTCCAGTGTATCCAGATCACGGATTGCCAACAACTCGTTCACCTTCGCCTGAAACTGTGCAGCCCCATCTCCAAACACTTTGTGCAATGCAGCGTCAATGGCCTCAGGAGACATACGTTCCCACTTGTCAATAACCGCCAACACCTCACTCAAACGATCCCCGCTGAGACCCAGTGACTCCAGAAACAGGAACCAGAGCTGACGATCACTGATCCGTGCCACGACATCAGTTGCCGACAAACCGAGATTTTCCAGACATTGCAAGGCCAGACTGATCACCTCCGCATCGGCCCGTGGATCGTTTTCCCCCAACAAATCCGCATTCCATTGGTAAAAGGCACGCAGACGCCCCTTTTGCATGCGTTCATAACGAAAGTTTTCACCGATGCTGAACCACTTGATCGGTTTCTTCAGGCTGGCCGCACGCGCTGCCACCATACGGGCCAAGCCGGGAGTCATCTCGGGGCGCAGGGCTACCTCGCGCTCACCCTTGTCCACAAAATGGAATAACTGCTCCACAATTTCAGGTCCCGATTTGGCACGATAGAGATCAAGAGACTCCAGCACCGGCGTATCAAACTCAGCGAATCCATAAGAACGCGCAGTCTGACGCCACACCTGAAACAGGAAATTGCGAAACGCGCACTCCTGCGGGGGGAAATCCCGGAAACCAGGAAGGTGGGTAAACATTCGGAAAAATTAACCTGCTGTGCGCAATCCCTTGAGGTTAACCCCCTTGAGCCGCTCCTTCAGTTCTTTGCCAGGCTTGAACTTGACCACTGCGCGATCTGGAATCACGACATCCTTTTCAGGCCACTTTGGATTGCGGCCAATGCGCGACTTGCGCAGTTGCAGCTCGAACACGCCAAAGTTTCTCAGTTCCACATTGCGTCCCTCAATCAGAGCATCCGCTATGGACTCCAACACCAATTGTACGGTCTCCCGCACTTCCTTTTGCTGGAAGCCAGTCTTCTCGTAAATCTGAAGAACGATATCGCGCTTTGTAAAATTTTCCGCCATGGTCTCGCTTTTGCGTTGGAGTTAGAATAATCTGATTCTAAACATCGAATAAAGCAAAATAGTTAAAGGCCAGTAACAGGCTGTCAACGGTATTCCCATGAAAGATCAGGAACCACCCAATTTGGAAGAATTACAGAAAAAGCTGCAGGACATCCTCCGTTCCAGCCCTTCAGGCGGTCATGGATCGCCCGGATTCACCCAATCTATCCCCCTGGGATCGATCTACGGCCAACCACCAGAGGAAGACAAGGAGGCGGCAGCCGAAGCCGAGCGGGTACTCCAGAAAATCCGTGAGTTCAATTACCTGCCGCGCGAAGTGCGCGACTACCTCAACCGTTTTGTCGTCAAACAGCAAGAGGCCAAAAAGGTATTGTCCGTGGCAATCTGCGACCATTTCAATCATGTGCGCCGCTGCCTGGAAAACCCAGACCTGCGCGAACAGGACTATCTGAAACAGAATATCCTGCTGCTCGGACCCACTGGTGTAGGAAAAACTTATCTGATCCGCACAATCGCCAGATTGATCGGCGTCCCGTTCATCAAGGCCGATGCCACCAAGTTCTCCGAAACAGGCTATGTGGGGAATGATGTGGAGGATCTCGTGCGCGATCTGGTCAAAGTCGCCAATGGCAATACCGACCTCGCTCAGTACGGTATCGTTTTCATTGATGAGATTGATAAAATCGCCGCTGCCGAGGGTCAGGGTAAAGACGTGTCGGGCCGCGGCGTTCAGGTCAACCTGCTCAAGCTAATGGAGGACACCGACGTCAATCTGTTCAGTCCGAATGACATGATGTCGCAGATGCAGGCCATGCTCAGTATGGGCAAAGGCAAAAACAAGCCGCGCACGATTAACACACGCCATATTCTGTTCATCGTCAGCGGAGCCTTTGCGGGTCTGGCCGACAATATCCGCAAGCGCCGCCGGGATTCCACAGTCGGTTTTGCAGCACACTCGCAGGCGTTGCAGCCAGACGACGATACGGCGGTCCTGCAGTCCGCCGAAACATCGGATTTCGTGCGCTATGGCTTTGAGCCCGAATTTGTCGGCCGCCTGCCCGTACGCGTCGCCTGCGAATCTCTGAACAAGGATGATCTGGCCGCCATCCTGACTGGTTCGGAGGGAAGCATCCTGCGTCAGTACAGAGAAGACTTTCAAGGATACGATATCGACTTCAATGTCACGCCCGAGGCTATTTCCATCATTGCCGAGAGGGCCAGCAGGGAACAGACCGGAGCACGTGGACTGATGACGGTGCTGGAACGAATTCTGCGCAACTTCAAATTTGAACTGCCTTCTACAGGCATCAAACAATTCGAACTGGATACGGAGGTCATCTCCAATTCTGAACAGGCATTAAAAAACCTGGTCACCAATAACCGCAGCCTGCAACGGGAACGTTATCTGGAGGAAATCCGTTCTTTTGCCGAACGCTTCCAAAACCAGTACAATCTGACTCTGACGTTTACCGAGGAAGCCAACAAGGCATTGATCGAACACGCACTCGACTGCGATCAGACCATTCGCTCGGTATGCGAATCCTTGTTCAAGGATTTCCAGCATGGTCTGGGGATTATTTCCCGCAACAATGGCCAGACCTCCTTTGAAGTCACAAAAGCCATAGTTCAGAACCCCGATGGGGAACTCTCCCGTATGGTCGTTGAGAGCGTGCGCCAGAACCAGAATCACACACCTGCCTAACCATGCCCGTAGGAAACGAAGTCCAGTCCATGTTTGGCCGCATTGCCAAACGCTATGACCGCGCCAATCGCCTGCTCAGTGGCGGCATTGACCGCTGTTGGCGTCGACGCCTGGTACGCGAGGTAAACAAGCTGCAACCGCAGACCATCGTCGATCTGGCCACGGGCAGCGGCGATGTCGCCTTTGCCTTGAAAAACAAACTTGGCAGCCAAACCGCAGTTACTGGACTCGATTTTTGTCAACCGATGCTGGACGAAGCCCTGCGCAAAAGTCCCCTTCTGCTGCGTGCGGGAGAATCCATCCGCTTCCTGCAGGGAGACATTCTCCAGCTCCCATTTGCCGACGAATCCTTCGACGTCGCCACCATCGCTTTCGGTTTTCGCAATCTGGAAAGCCGTGAACAGGGACTACGAGAGATTCGGCGTGTATTAAGACCAGGCGGTACCCTCCTTATTCTGGAGTTCACCCAGCCTTACCGATGGTTCCGCGGAATCTACTACTTCTACCTGAAACGCATCCTGCCCCATCTGGCCCGTCTCGCCACTGGCAATCGCGACGCCTATCAGTACCTTGCAGGGTCAATCGAGGCGTTTCCCTCGCGCCAGCAAATCACGGATCTCCTACAGCAAAACGGTTTTCCAACGGTACGGGCGATTCCCATGACCCTCTCTATTGTGGCAATCCATGTCGCCACCCGCTGAAATTTCGCGTGAATCTCCCCTAAGTATCTACTGTCCAATTAATATCAGCAGGGAAATTGTTAAATTTGCCTTTGATTTTAATGATATTCCACCTATCGTGACTGCGTGAAGTTGTCCAAAAAGGGAGAATACGCATTGCGCGCACTGATTGATCTGGGAATTGCCCAGGAAATGGGTCGTCCCATTATCCAGGTTACCGAACTTGCTCGCAAAGAAGAACTTCCAGTCAAATTTCTCGAACAGATTCTACTCGAATTGAGGGGCCATGGTATTATTGCCACCAAGCGCGGGAAATTCGGTGGCTACTATATTAACAAACCATTGAACGAAATTGTCATGGGTAACATCATCCGATTAATCGATGGCCCCCTCGCCCCGATCAGTTGCGTCAGCCAGACCGCCTATGCCAAATGCTCCTGCCCTGACGAGGATCACTGCGGCCTGCGCATGCTGATGCTCGACGTCCGCAACGCCATCGCCAATATCCTGGATCGTTACACCCTTGCGGATATGGTCGAGATTACCCTGCG
>CAZYDZ010000098.1:0-716 GCA_964646535.1 uncultured Opitutaceae bacterium | reverse complement strand
CATCGAAATCCCTTTTTTACCGAGACTCTGTCAGACAGCCCAGCCTCTTCCATAAGACGGTGGAAACTCCTAAAGAATTGCCTGTTTACAGGCTGGCAGATTCAACTTGCCTGCGGGCAACACGGGGATTTTCTCGATTCTGATCAATTCCCGCGGCACCCACAGATTGGGGAAACCCGCCTCCTGCATGAGTCTGCGCACCTCGCCCAGCGGGATATCCACCGCACTTAGCAATACTAAGACCTCCCCCTTGGTCGGATGAGTCCTGCCCATCACCACCAATACATGTTCCTCGGTTTCACGCAGGCCCATTTTCTCAGTCAGCCATTCCTCAATAGCTCCATGCGGCACCATCTCTCCGCCAATTTTCGAGAAGCGCGACAGGCGGCCTTCAATGAACAAAAAACCAGCTTCATCAATACGGGCCAGATCTCCCGTGCGAATCCAGCCGTCTTTTATGTTATCCAACTCCTCTGGCGCAGCCCCTTGATAACGGCTAAATACATTCGGTCCGCGCAAGTACAGCATACCCGTTTCGTTACGTCCCAACGGTTTTCCTGTCTCGGGATGCAGAACCGCGGCCTGCATGCCAGGCAGTAACGGCCCCACCGAACCTTCTCGATGACACTTCCCCTTACCCTTGTCGGATAAAAAGGGCTCCCGCTCAGGAAGATTTACCGAAATCACAGGAGAGGTCTCCGTCATCCCATATCCTT
>CAZYDZ010000097.1:4742-8575 GCA_964646535.1 uncultured Opitutaceae bacterium | reverse complement strand
GGGATTATTGCCTGCCGCCCTGCAGGGAATCGATATCCAGTCATTTCTGCGCGGCGCCGCACAAATGGACCGACTCACCCGCAGCGACCACTGGCAGGACAACCCCGCCGCATGGCTTGCCTCTGCCTGGTATTGGCTCGGCAAAGGCAAGGGAGAGCGCGATATGGTGGTACTCCCCTACAAGGATCGCCTGCAACTCTTTTCCCGCTACCTGCAGCAACTGGTCATGGAATCCCTCGGCAAGGAACTAGACCTACAGGGACAGGTTGTCCATCAGGGAATCGCAGTATACGGCAACAAGGGATCCACGGATCAACATGCCTACGTGCAACAGTTGCTGGACGGGCTGCCCAACTTTTTTGTCACCTTTATCGAAGTCCTACAGGACGGTCTCTCGCAAAATGTCGAGGTTGAGCCAGGCATCACATCAGGCGACTACCTGCACGGCTTTCTGCTGGGAACGCGACAGGCCCTGCGGGAAAAGGAGCGCCCCTCCCTGACGCTCACCCTGCGGGACACCTCCCCATCGTCCACCGGAGCACTGATCGCCCTGTTCGAACGAGCCGTTGGCCTGTACGCCTCACTGGTCGGCATCAATGCCTATCACCAGCCAGGGGTCGAACGCGGCAAAAAGGCTGCCGCCCGTACATTGCAAATCCAGCAGAAAATAGTCGGCTTCCTGAGGCAGAATCCAGGCAAAAAATTCCCTGCGGAACAGATTGCAACAACACTTGACCTTTCTTCCCAAACCGAACTAGTCTTCAAGATACTGGTGCGTTTGTCCTCCAATGCCCGTTCGCATATCGCGACGACTGGAGACATTCACGCTGGCAGTTCTTTCTTCTGGAATTCCTGATTTCACATTAAAATATATCCACAATCATGCTAATCGTATCCTGGTTCCTCCGCATTATTGCACTTATCGCAGCTGCATTCAGCTTTGTTCTTTTCTTTAAGATTGAAGGAGCGCTGGCTGATAGAAATCAAAAAGTCGATTCTCTGAGTGTCGAGCTCAGGGAGGCCAACAGACAAAAAGACGAGTATGGCACCAGCGAAATGCAGGCCAAATCGCGCGCTGAGCGTCTGGACGCGCAATTACTCGACATCCGTAAAGAACTCAGGGATGCCCAGGACAAGGTTCGGCTGGCCAACACCAGCATTGGCGAACTGAAAGATGCCGAAGAGAGCCTCAAAAAGGAGCGCACCAGCTTGCAGGAGAAAATTTTGGATCTCGAAAAGGAAATTACCAGTGTCAGATCCAACAGTATTGAAGACGAGCTGCGCAAGCGCTTGGAAGAGCGCAACAGTACGATTGACCAATTGAGCGCCACGCTGGCTGAGCGCGAAAAGGAGCGCGACACCTATAAGCAGGAACTGGATGATATCAGGACCAAGTCCTCTCCCGCTCCGACAACTACTTCGTCTGGATCGACCGCTGTCGCAGGGACAGGTACCTCCAGTACCCCTCCCGCCGTGGCAGGTGTTGGCCAAGGCACCACGGTGACTGTTGCGGGAAATACCACAGTCGGCAAGGTTCTGCGTGCTGATCCAAACAGCAAATTGGTGGTGATCAACATGGGAACACAACACAACATCAAGAAAGATCAGCAGCTTGTCGCCTTTCAGAACGACAGCAACGTCACCTTTACCCTGCAGGTAACCGCAGTTTATCCTGAGTACAGCCTCACCAGTATTGTCAGCCGCGCTGGATCAGGCAGGGAACAAGTGCCATCTGCTGGCGCCATGGTGACCAAACTCTAAGCATATTTATGCTTAAACGAATTTTCAGCCTTCTGACCATAAGCAGTATTTTGATACTGTTTTCCGGTTGCGCCACTTCTGATCCTGCAACCCAGGATTTGCCGTGGAGCGGACGCGGAAATCAAAGTTGGATGTACACTCCTCCAGGACTCGGAGGGCTGAATTCGGGTGGGTATTGACCTGGTGCAACCGTCTCCAACAGAGACGACTTCTACTCAGGGTGGGGCACTTTATATCGTATCCACTCCAATCGGTAATTTACAGGACATCAGCCTTCGCGCGCTGGAAGTCCTGCGCTCTGTCGATTTGATCCTCTGCGAGGACACGCGGCACTCACTCAAACTGTTGCGTCACTACGCAATCGAAAAACCACTGCTGTCCTGTCACGAGCACAATGAGCGTCAGCGGGTGGAAGAAGTCGTTCAACGCTTACAGGCGGGCCAGCGGATTGCCCAAATTTCCGATGCGGGTACTCCCAATTTAAGTGACCCTGGATTCCTGCTGGTAAGAGCCTGCAAACATGCGGGAATTCCCGTGGTTCCTGTGCCAGGCGCCAGCGCCCTACTTGCGGCGCTCGCCGCATCAGGCCTTCCCACACACCGCTTTTTATACACCGGTTTCCTGCCTGCCCGATCCGCTGCGCGCATCCATTTTCTCGAACAGCACATGGATTGCGATCATACTCTGGTCCTGTATGAATCCTGCCATCGGCTGGAGGCATTTATCCGCGAAATTGGAGATGTGCTGGGTCCACAACGATGGATTTCTGTCGCAAGGGAATTGACGAAAAGTCACGAGAGTATCACTACGGGACCACAACAGGAAGTACTGGCGCAACTCAGCCCCGCCGCCCTTCGCAAGGGTGAGGCTGTAGTCCTCATTGCCCCGACCAAATTCACCGGATGAATACAGAGTCCTCATCACCTGTTGCCGTCATTGATGTGGGGAGTAACTCGATCAAACTGCTCGTTGCCACCTGCAATCAGCAAGTCTTGTACCCAGTCTGCTCACAAACCATCACTTCACGCATCAGCAAGGGAATCTCAGATCCCCGCCCGATTCTTACCGAGGATTCGATGCAGCGCGGTGTACAAGCTATTCAGGAATTGGTGGACAGCGCGCGTAAACACGGTTGTAACCACGTTGCCATTGTCGCTACCAGCGCAGTGAGGGATGCCATCAACAAAGCTGATTTCCAGGAACGGGTACACCGGCATACGGGAGAAACCCTACAGATTCTGAGTGGAGATGAGGAAGCGCGGGCCATCGGACGGGGCATTCTTCTGGACACGGAAATTCGCAGGCAGAATCAAGCACAGATCATCGACCTGGGCGGTGGCTCGATGGAATACCTCTTGTTTGAGCAGGGAGAACCGCGACAAATCCACAGCTATCAACTGGGAAGTGTACGATTGACGGAACAGGCTCTGCTCGCGGGAATGAATCTGCACGACAACCGAATCCTGGATTGGGTTCGCCGTGCGCTGCAAACCGCCTTGGAAGGCCCTCCACGCTGCCTGTTGCTGGACACCCACGCACCCTTGTACGGGGCAGGCGGCTCTTTATTCACAATTTTTCATCTGGCCACAGAGACGGGACAGCTCTCAGGAACATCTCTTACCCGCGATCTGCTACAGCATCTGTATCAGGAAATCCTGCCTCTTCCGCTGGAACAAAGAGCCTCCCTTCCTGGCGTCACTGCCGGCCGCGCGGATATTCTGCCAATCGCCATTGCCACCCTTGACGCTCTTTGTGAAATTGCCGGACAGCCCTCCATTTCCCTCTGTCCGTTCAATCTCCGCTATGGCATTGCTGCACAGATTCTCAACGCAACCGAGGCAGAGGTATCCATTACACAATACGGTCACTGAGTTACTTTATTCTCGTCATTGAGAAAGTACGGGAGTAGTGGTTAGGGATCTATGAAAACAGATCTCATTGGAGTTCAGGTTTACACCTTGCGGGAATTCATGAAGACCCGCGAAGACTATATCAACACCCTGCATAAGATTGCGGAAATCGGCTATACTTCCATTCAGGCCAATCGTCCATGGCCACTGGAAGACGCAGAA
>CAZYDZ010000097.1:779-4732 GCA_964646535.1 uncultured Opitutaceae bacterium | reverse complement strand
AATTGGTGGATACCCTGGATAAACTGGGGATTCGTTTGTCCTCGATTCACGACGACACGGTCTCCTGCATGTCCAATCCTGAAGAGGCGGTCGAGCGCAACCGCAACTTGCCAACCAAACATGTCGCCCTACCCGTATGGGGGCGCGTTGATCTGACGAGTCAGGAGCAAGTGGATGCGTGGCTCAAACAATTGAACCGCACAGGGGAAATTTTCCATCAGGGCGGACTGCAACTAAGCTACCACCATCACGCCGCCGAATTTTACCGCCTGGGAAATCGTACCATTATGGATATGATTTTCGAGGAAACCAATCCCGAGTGGGTACAGTGGTGCATGGATGTATTCTGGATTCAAACGGGTGGTGGATCGCCATTGGAGTGGGTTCAACGGGCTCGCAACCGTCTGCCCATCCTGCATCTGAAAGATTACCGCATGAAGGGCGCGTCCAAGGAAAGCGATTTTGCTGAAATCGGCAACGGCAACATTCATTTTTCCCCAATCCTGAAAGCTGCATACGAGGGCGGCTGCCGCTGGTTTATGGTGGAACAGGATACCTGTCCCGGCAATCCCTTCGACTCGGTCCGCCAAAGCCTGGCGTACCTGAAAGCCTTGCCCGATCCTTTTTAAGGCTGCCGCAACCCTTTCCAACAGCCCATGATCCCCCTCATGGGCTGTTTCCGTCCTGTAGGAGGGGCTTTATGCCCCGACCAAGCCGTGCCCGTGTTCGGGTCGGGGCATAACACTAAGAACTCTATGCTCCATCTGCGGTTTCTTTTCGCCAACTATACCTGTGCCCAAAATGGAAACTGTTTACAAATACCAGATCCTCTCCTATTCTGCACCAGATTTACTTTTCACGCATATTGAATGAGTCTTTCCGTTGTTGCTTTTGAATTTGAGTTGGATGCCCCGTGGAATCGTCAGTATTTCCATACGCAAACGGGCAAAGTCCAAATCGGGGGCTGGATTCACGACCCTGCGGGTCGCCCGCCGAGATCCGTATCCATTTTATTGGGAAAACGGGTAATTTCCACGGAATTGCGCATGGCTCTCCCGCCAGGGAGAGATGAACCTGGATTGTATGCGTTTGAAGCGATTTTTCGCACCCGCCCTGGCTGGAAGTGGCTGAGGCTACAGGCAGAATGGCAAAGTGGAGAAAAAGTCATTTTCACCCGCAGGCTACTGTGGGCCAGGGCAGGACGAACTGATTATCACGAATGGGTGCGCCTGTATGATCGCTGGGATGAGCGCAAGGGACAGTTATCGCAATTACAGATTGAAAGCTGGCGACAACCACCTCTTCTCTCTTTGGTGGTTCCTGTTTACAATCCACCGCTGCCTTGGCTGCGCAATATGGTAGAATCCGTAAGACGACAGATTTACCCGTATTGGGAAATGATCCTGGTCAATGATGCTTCGACAGACACGGAGGTAGTTGAATACCTGCAATCCGTTGCGGATACACAATCTTCCAGTTACGACAAGCGTATCCAGGTCCTGCATCTGCAACAGAATCAGCATATTAGCTCGGCCAGTAATCACGGGCTGCAACAGGCTTCAGGGGAATGGATTGGTCTTCTTGACCACGATGATGAACTAGCTCCACACGCATTGTTCACGGTTGCCCGCACCATACTGAAAAACCAGGAGGCGCGCCTGATCTACTCTGATGAGGACAAGATTAATTCATTGGGCAAGCGAGTCGATCCATACTTCAAGCCAGACTGGAATCCCGACCTGTTGCTATCACAAAATTATCTCTGTCACTTCACCCTATTACACCGTTCGCTCATAGATCGTGGATTCCTCTTTCGCACAGGATTTGAAGGCGCTCAGGACTGGGACCTGTTTTTGCGGGTTACAGAAACACTAACCCCTGCCCAGATTGTTCATATCCCTGAGATCCTCTACCATTGGCGAATACACGAAGCCTCCACTGCACAATCCACGGAGGCAAAACCGTATGTGCAGGATCGCAGCGTAGTAGTACTGCAGGAATCCCTGCAACGCAGGGGAATTAACGGTACCATTGAGACAGCGCCTGGTGGATACTGGCGGGTTCATTACCCGCTCCCCTCCCCAAATCCGTTGGTCAGCCTGATTATTCCAACGCGTGATCGCCTGCACCTGCTGCGCACCTGTATTGAATCCATTGATCCGGGAACCGCATATTCTAATTTTGAGATCATTATTGTGGATAATGACTCAGCCGAACCTGAAACCCTGGCTTACTTCAACGAGATTCGCCAGCGTCCTAACCTGCGGATTCTCCCCGTGCCAGGCTCTTTCAATTATTCCAGGCTCAACAATCTCGGTGTCAAGGAAGCGCGCGGCAGCATTCTGGGATTCCTCAACAATGATCTGGAAACATTGCATCCCGAATGGCTGGAGGAAATGGTTTCCCAGGCAGCGCGTCCCGAAATCGGTTGTGTCGGTTGCAAGCTGAGTTATCCCGATGGCAGCATCCAGCACGCGGGGGTCGTTCTTGGCATTCTCGGCGTGGCAGGCCATATTTTCCGCAAATTTGAAGCAGACTCCCCTGCCTGGTATCAACACATACAGCTCCCCCGCCAATACACCGCGGTCACGGCCGCATGCCTGCTGGTACGGCGCGAAGTCTACGACCAGACCCGCGGTTTCAATGAGGAATCATTGAAAGTCGCGTTCAACGATATCGACTTTTGTCTGCAAGTACACTCTCTAGGGTATCGCAATCTCTACACTCCGTTCGCCCATCTGCGCCATCATGAATCAGCCAGCCGCGGCAAAGAGGAAACAGAGGAACAAATACGGCGTTTTCAGGGAGAAATTCAATACATGAAAGAACAATGGGGGGAATTATTGTCCAATGATCCCTCCTACAATCCCAATCTCACATTGGACGCAGAAGACAACGGCTTCTCATTTCCGCCGCGTCAAAAGCGCCCCTGGCAATAAACGATGTTGCCTCTCTGGATACGTTACTGCTGGCTCGCCGTCTGCCTCTGGGATATTTGGGGCTGGCGTTTTGCCTATCACATGGAAGTGTTCGAATTGCGCGAATCACAGCTATCCTGGTATCTGACTGGCGTATTTATCGCAGCCCTGACTTCCTCCATACTGGCAATCGGCTGGGGGTTGTCCCGTTTTACAAGAATGTGGGGCTTCTTCTTCTGGTTATCCTATTTGGTGTTATACGCATCCTCTTCTTCATTCCAATCTCCAGGTCATCAGCTCCTCTTTATTGTATTCCCCTTTCTATTTCTGCTGCCAGTTGAGGAACAATCCACGGATTCCCTGCTGGAATCCACTCGTGTCATTCGCGCATTCACCTGTATCCTCGCCCTGATTTGCCTGAACAGCAGCCTGGGAATTCTTTTCTCAGGCGGGTTCGACGGACGTATCTTCGACTTTTACCTTTCCCGCAACCATGCCTTCAACAGTTGGCTGGCCAGCCATACTGCAACCCTTCCATGGGGATACTGCTGGAGTGGCTTTTTATTGGTAATATCAGGACTGCTGCTCTACGGCAACTGGCGCTGCCGCACTTGGGCATCATACGGTTTGCTGCTATGGGGAGCCCTTGCCCTGATGTTATTCAACATGGCCCTGCTGGGCATAATCCTGCTCCTTACCGCGCTCTTACTCTGGCAGACTGGCTGGAAAAAAATGACTCAAAACGCTCCACGAGTCGCGCAACCGATCTTCGTATTGCGTCAGTTTCCCATCCGCAGCTCCATGGCATGGCTCTTCTGTATTCTGCTGCTCTGTCACCTGACTGCCAGTTGGCTGAAACTGCGACCATTGCAAAAAGTGACGGAAACGGTCGGATACAACAGTCAATGGGATCCCCTGCGCAAATTTTCATGGTATCCGCAAATCTCACTGGAAGGAAGAATCAAGGGGATCTGGAAACCGCTGATCGGTAAACAGGGTGATCGTTCATGGAACACCATTGAAGAAACATTACTG
>CAZYDZ010000097.1:0-769 GCA_964646535.1 uncultured Opitutaceae bacterium | reverse complement strand
GACATCGGTTCGAAATCATGATCCTTCGCTTGAGAATCGAATGGGGTGAAGATATCGACCGTTACCGCCTGGTGAGTATAACTCCCCAACAGGGTGAATTTCTCCATCAGGAAACACCCTATATTTCGCGCCAGTTTGAAGGCAGCCGTTCACGCGACTGATTTTATGATACCGATCGGTAATGAAACCCTTTATCCAAAATGCGCAACAGTTTGGTGAAGCGATTCGTCGAATACGTAAGGCACAAGGATTGACACAGCAGGAGCTTGCCCTGACCGCCAATACCGCCCCAGGGGACCTCTCAGGTCCATCGCTGTCTATTGATAGTGGTAGTAATAGCCGTTGCTGTGTTTATTGCCGCATTTCTCATTAGGGTTTGGCATCTGCTGTCAACCGATTCCACAACTTGGTTATCTCCTGAACAGTTACAGAACCTTGATAAGATACTGTTTAGCGGAGCTATGGGAGCGGGAGTTACAAGGTTTTTGACTGGCATCTATCGGCTCAATGGTACGTGACTTCTTAGGCAAGGGGGTAGGGCCAAGTTAGGACACTACCCAAGCCCCCTTCCCTCCAGTAGAATTCCCCGCACCCCAACAGCCCGCTCACTTACCCTTCTTCGGGGGCGGGGTCAGTGGCTTGAGCTTAGCCGCCAGCGTCTTGACATCCTCGTTTGCGATTTCTCTGATAGTATCCTCCACCCATGCCAGCCATCTCACGCCGTCTGCAGAGCGGATTTCCGCTTTCGTGCGATTGGCCTCTTCCTGGC
>CAZYDZ010000096.1:0-8662 GCA_964646535.1 uncultured Opitutaceae bacterium | reverse complement strand
GCATTGGGAACCTGGTGGTGGATCTATGCGGCGAGTGCTATTTTCCTGATTCAGTTGCTGATGCTGGTCTTGTATCCGAAGTGGATACTGCCGTTGTTCAATAAACTGGAACCGTTACGGGATGAAGAATTAAGGGCTCAACTGATGGAGCTGGCAGACCGTTCGGGTTACCATGCGGAAAGCATATTGGTCATGGATGGCAGCAAACGATCCGCACATTCCAACGCATTTTTCACAGGCTTTGGACGTTTTCGGAAAATTGTCCTGTTTGACACGTTGATTGAGCAGATGGAGCGTCGTGAGTTGGAAGCGGTACTGGCTCATGAGATCGGTCACTACCGATTGGGACATATCCCCAAAATGCTGGCGGTGTCACTGGTAAGCCTGTTTGTCACATTTGGTGTGTTGGCCTGGCTGATTCACGCGGAGTCTGTCTGGACTGCGCTGGGTTTTACACAGACACCCAGGCTGGTGGCTGTGATCTGGATACTCAGCCTGCTCAGTGGTTACATCAGTTTCTGGATTACGCCCCTATTCAGTATTCTGTCGCGCAAGCATGAGTTTGAGGCGGATCGTTTTGCGCGTACGGTCATGGACGGGGCGGAACCGTTGGTGTCCGCGTTGCGCAAGCTGTTTCGCAAAAACCTGGGCAATCCCTATCCGCACCCGTTGTATTCCGCCTTTTTCCATTCGCACCCACCACTTAAAGAACGCGTGGCCGCATTGGAACAGGAAGCATGAAGCGACTGACATTCCATTGTCTGTGGATTTTCTATATCTGGATCGGCGCCTCCTTATGCGCGGCAGAGCAGGGCCATTTACGTGTGGCGACGTGGAATTTGTATAATTATCGGATTCAGGATCGTTGGGTGGATGGGCGTTATCGCAAGGAGTATCCCAAGCCAGAGAAGGAAAAAGAGGCGATTCATCGGATTCTGGGTGAGGTGCGTCCTGATGTTCTGTTGATTCAGGAAATGGGTGAGGAGCCGTTTTTACGTGAGCTACAACTGGATCTGAAGCGTCAGGGATTACACTACCCACATGCATATCTTGCCAAGGCTGCGGATTCAGAGCGCCACCTGGCGGTACTGTCCGTCCTCCCGTGGAAGAACATTCGTGTTCACCGAGACCTGACATTTTCCTATTTGGGAGAACGGGTTTCCGTATTGCGCGGGCTGTTGGCTGTCGAGCTGGAAATTGCGGATGGCAAGCCGCTTGTATTGTTCACATTACATTTGAAAAGCAGGCGCACGGAGAGCGATCAGGATTTGCAGTCGGAGCAGCGGCGACGTGGTGAAGCCAGGGTGGTCAGGGATCGTATTCTCTCCTTGATGCCGACGGATGCTGGAGCCCGCTGGTTGCTGGCTGGTGATTTTAACGATCATCCGAACAGTTCCGCAGTCCGTTATTTTGTACGCAGGGGGAAAGAAGAGCTGGCAACTCGTTTGGAGGCGAAAGACAGCCGCGGCGAATACTGGACACATTATTACCGCAGTCAGCAAAGTTACAGCGCCGTGGACCATATTCTAGTCAGCCCAACATTGCTGTCGTCAGTGGTACGGGATCCTGTGATTGTAGATAGCCTGCCTGAATCCATGATCGGCAGTGATCATCGTATGATATGGGTGGATTTGCAACTGGAAGCAAAGGATTCGCAGTGAGCAGCGCCCCGTCCAGCAAGCATATCGTCTATTTTTTTTCCAGTTTTCCTGTGCTGTCAGAAACCTTCTTGCAGCGCGAAGTGAGAGGGTTGTTGAAACTCGGGGTGAATTTGGAACTGGTTTCGCTGTGGCGGGGAGAAAGCGAATTTGAAGGAAGCCCCGTTATGCGCTTTCGGCTGTGCCGGCTCTGGCAGTTGTTGTGGAAGCTACCGTGGCTGCTGCTGCGCCGTCCGATACTGGCTTGCCGTTTGTTGCGGATGGCGTTTTGCAGCCGTTATCCTTACGCATTGAACTGGCATGAGAATCTGTTGGGAATTGGCGCGGCAATATGTCTGGAGCGGTATTATCGTAAGAATCCTGTTGGCGAATTCCATGCTGTGTGGGGAAGTTTGCCTGCAATGACTGCGTGGACTCTCAGTGAGCTGTTGCAAGTCCCGTTTTCCATGGCTGCCCACGCCTATGATATTTTTGAAAGAGGAGGGGATCGCTGGTTAAAGGAAAAGATTCAGGCTGCCAGTTGGCTGCAAACCTCTACCGAGTACGCCTATCGACACCTGTTGGAAAAAGGAGCGCATCCAGGGAAAACATTCCTGATTCGGCGCAGCCTGGAGCCCTTTCCCGAGTTCACCCAGCGCATCCAATTGCGCAGGCCATTGCGTATTGTCAGTGTGGGGCGTTTGGTGGAAAAGAAGGGGTATCGGGAGCAACTGCTGATTTATCGGGCCCTACAGCAGAATGGAGTAGAGTTTCATGCCACCATTATTGGCGGGGGGCCATTGGAGCAGGAAATTAGGCAACAGATATCTGAGCTGGGGCTGGTGGAGCAGGTGCGATTAACAGGTAGTATTGCCTTTGGGCAGACGATGGAATACTATCAGGATGCGGATCTAATGATATTCACTGGCAAGATTGCAGCGGATGGAGATCGGGATGGATTGCCCAATGTGATTCCCGAGGCCATGGCGTGTGGCCTGGTGATCCTGACTTCTGCCGTATCCGCCACTACGGAGGCGGTTCAGGACGGGGTATCAGGGCGCGTTCTGCCGCTGGAGCAGCCGAACCAATGGGTGAATGCCATTCGGGAATTACAGGACCGACCGGAGCTTGTCATTGCATTTTCCCTGGCAGGACGCCAGTGGGCTGAAAAAGAGTTTGATCCGCAGCGGAATGCGGTAAGACTGGCTCAATTGTATCACGATAACCGATAACTGACGTAATGACACACGAGGAAAGTTTATTTCAGAACCTTGTTCTTCAGTCGCTCAACGAGTTGCGTCAGGAGACGGTCAAACCGCCGTTGTCACAATGGGATGCCGACTATGTCCTGTTTGGGGTGGGTGGCGAATTGGACAGTCTCGCTCTGGTCAGCCTGATCGTGGATATCGAGGCGCGGGTGCTGGATGAAACGGGGGTTGCGGTTGTGCTCGCTGACGAGCGGGCCATGAGTAGCCGCTCCTCTCCATTTCGTACTCTCGGAACCTTGTCCGCCTGGTTGCAGGAAACCGTCAGGCAGGGATGTTAGTTTATCACCGGTTTTTCTTGTAGGAGCGGCGTTATGTCGCGACCAAGTCTTATTCCCAGTCAATCACGCGGTTGGGTCTGAAGGAGTCTTCTCTGACCAGAATCAGTTCGCCATCATATTGCAGAATGGCGCTGTTGTTGAAACTAATCGTGGCCTCACGTCCATCATCCCGTGTAATCGTTAACTGATAGGGTCCAGGGGAGGTTGCATTGGGGATGCGCATCAGGCCAATCTGTATCGGGTATGCCAGGGTTTGCGCAATGGGTTGTTGGGCGTGCAGGCGAAATCCCTGTGAAGAGGCCTGATCGTCGTCCAGTCTTTTGATTCCTACATTGAAATAGCCACTGGCTCCCTTATTGGTGAAACGCAAGGTCTGTGGGAAAGTGGTGATGGCTCTGCTTTCCGTGACGACGGGAGATGGTGATTCGTTTGTTGAGGATGATCCGATTACTTTGACAATCAGGATCAGCAACAGAATTCCAGCCAGAGTAGCTCCGAGTACGGCGGCAATTTTCAGATAAGTCGATTTGTCGTTAAATGTTTCAAAATCTTCCAGTGAAGGGGCCGCCTGGGGGGCTGCTTTTTTATCGGCAGCTTGCTGATTGGCAAAAGGGATGCGCGCGGTAACCTTCTGTATGAGTGACGGAGAAGACTGAGTTGCCTGTTGGGCGGTTGCGGAAGAAGTGGCAGCGGAGGGGGAAGGAATGTCATCAAGCTCTATATAGCCGAACTGTCCCTGTTGATTGGAGGGTTCGCGGCGTGGAGAGTGACTGACCCTGACAGAGCCCATTTTGTAGGCGTTGTAGTCAATACCGATCTGCTCTTCGTCCAGCCCCAGATACTTTGCGTACAGTTTGACGAATCCCTTGCAATAGATTTCAGGAAGATTGATGTCAAAATGGTTGTCCTCGAAATAAGCCAGAAATTCGCCACGGACTTTTGTGGCTTCCGCAGCCTCACGAATTGTGATGTTTTTCTTCTTTCTTGCTTCTTGCAATCTTTCGCCGATTGTCTGCATGGATCGTGTAATTCAGAGAGAGGGAGCTGTCAGTATGATGCTCATTATTCTGTTCCCTGGCAGGTTGACAAAGGAATAATGAGGGCGGAGGCATGTTTCTTGTATTATTACTGCAGAATTTATTCAGCAAATGCAAGACTGAGGATTGCAGGGTAATGGTACATTTTGATCTGAAATGGAAGGTTCGCCGCCGTGCGGGCCGTAGCCGATGGACTTTGGCAGACGTTCCCACACCGAGGGATACTGAAACGAACAACTGTAAGGGAGCCCCGACTGAAGTCATCTGACTTACAGGGTCTCCAGATCGACGAGAATCTCGCGTGGTGAGGCGCCGTTTTCAGGGCCTACGATGCCCCTGTCTTCGAGAATCTCCATGATGCGCGCGGCCCGATTGTAGCCGATTTTCAATTTCCGTTGCAGCATGGAGGTGGAGGCGCGTCGGGTGTCGCGCAGGACAGCCAGAGCGTCTTCATAGAGAGGGTCCTGGTCTCCCTCGTCACCGCCGCCACCTTCGCCGCCCCGATCAATCTCATTTTGTACCGCTTCCTCGTATTGTGGCTCTCCGTTCTGTTTCAGGTATTCCACGATTCCGTTGATCTCATCATCTGAGACGAAAGCGCCCTGTGAACGCACCAGACGCGCTTGTCCAGGAGGGAGAAACAGCATGTCTCCACGTCCGATCAACTGTTCTGCCCCCTTGGCGTCGAGAATGGTGCGGCTGTCGACCAGCGCAGCTACCTTAAATGCGATACGGGAGGGGAGATTGGCTTTAATGGTACCGGTGATGACTTTTACGGATGGCCGCTGTGTGGCGAGAATCAGGTGGATGCCTGCGGCCCGTGCCAATTGCGCCAGGCGGGCAATTCCCTGTTCCACGTCAGCAGGGGCAACCATCATCAGGTCTGCAAGCTCGTCGATGATACAAACGATATAGGGGAACTTTTCAGGTAATTCTTCTGTTCCATCCACTTCCCGCGGAATCTCGAATTCACCCTGGGCATTGGGTTTGGTTGGTTCGGGTGGCTTGCCATAGTTTTTCTTCTGGTAGGCATTGTAACCCGCAATGTTGCGCACTTTTACCTTGGCAAACACATTGTAGCGACGGGTCATCTCGTTGATCAGCCATTTCAGGGCATGGGGTACTTTTTTGGGATCGGTGACCACGGGGATCAGCATGTGCGGCAGGCTGTTGTACACCTGCATTTCGACCACTTTCGGATCGATCATGATGAAGCGCAGGTCTTCAGGGCTGGAATGATACAGCAGAGAGGCAATGATAGAGTTGATACAGACTGTTTTCCCCGAGCCTGTGGAGCCTGCAATCAGCAAGTGCGGCATCTTGGTCAGGTCTGCAACCAGCGGATTGCCGCTGACATCCTTACCCAGGCCAATTGGAATTTCCGCTTTTGAGTCGGCCCATGCCCTGGACTCCAGGATTTCGCGCAGACAGACGGGTTGGGGGACGCGATTGGGCACTTCGATACCGACCACATTGGTTCCGGGTACGGGGGCGAGGATACGCACTGCCAGGGCCTTCATGCCCATGGCGATGTCGTTTTCCAGATTTTGAATATTGGATACTCGGGTACCAGGTGCGGGCAGTACATCGTAGCGGGTAATTACGGGGCCGACGTGGATATCTTTCAGGGTGACCTTGACTCCGAAGGTTTCCAATGTCTGGGTCAGCGCTTCTCCGACGGCGTGGTAATCTTCCTGGTTGGCGGAATCATCCGGTTGTTGGTTTTCCAGCAGATCCAGATTGGGGAAAATATAATCTCCCTTGCGTTTGGGGAGCTGCAGGCGCGCCTTTTCCACTTTTTCGCTCTGGATGATCTTGGGCAGGGAACCGGTAGATTGATTGCGGAGGGCGGAAGGAAGCGGTTTTTGTGGCTCGGGTGGTGTTGGCGGAGCCTTTCGGGAGAGGGTTCGCGGTGTGGATGGAGGTGGCGATGCATCATGCTGGGATGTCGGCAGCCCTGCCAGCTTGCGGCTCAATTCTTCCGTGGCGTTGGCCAGTGCAGCTTCTTCAAGGGAGACTGGATCCACTCTGTCTTCGGCGAGAGGTGGATTCACAGGCTTTCTGAGCGCAGGTTTTTTCCAGAAGAACAAGCCTGTTTTCAGGTTGGATGAGCTTGTTCCCAAGGGCAGGTCTGTTGCTGCTTTGGGTTGTTTGGGGAGACCGGGAGATGTCGTGGGCAGCGGAAATTCATCCATGTGGGCAGCCAGTTCCTGACGCCTTCTCAGGCGTGCTTCCCTGGCAAGTTTGCGATTTTCCGCATATTGTTCAATCGCCTGTCCCAGCACGAAAGGGAAACGATAGATAAACAGGAACAACCCCGATATGCCCCATATAAAAAACAGCAGGGCCACACTGCCAAATACCCCAAGAAGATTGTGAATGGGTTTGTTGTATACGAACTCGCCGAGTGTTCCTCCCAGCCCGCCGGGATATTGGTTATTGCTGTAGGTGTGCTTGCTCCAGTCGTCCGAAGAATGGGAGGGGGAGCCGGACGATGTGGAGGGAGTGGTTTCTGCCCGTTGATTTAACGCGGGTGGAGAGGGGATTTTGTCATTGAAGAAGAGATGGCGTCCCAGAAATGCGGCAAGCCCACAACTGACAAGGAGAAACAGGGCGAAGGCAATCGCCCTGCCTATCGTAAAAATGTGTTTCCTGTGAAACAGCAGCGCCCACGATGCCAGTAGCAGAAATACGGGTAATGTCCAGGTGAAGATGCCGAAGTGCTCAAAGGTATGTTTTGCCAAATAGTCGCCAACGATGCCGACAGGGTTGGTTGAATGGCTTTCCGATAAAATACTTAGCTCTCCAGTCGCTGGATTTTTGTGCCCTTGTGCTATATTGCTTTGATCGGCGTCGTAAAAATAGAGGGCGGCACCGCAAACGACAGCCAGTAGCAAAAAGACCATGGCCAGAATGGGTTTGGAGCGACTCCGATGAGGAGCCAGCGCCATGGACTCCACCTCGCTTTCAGGGTTGACGGTCTTCGGATTGGATTTCTTACGCACAGGCAGTTATCTTATCTTGGGAAATGGAAATGGAGGCAAGATTATACTCAGATTGAGCCGTTGTGAAAAGGTTCGGATTACGTACAATTTGATTTGCCTTCATTTACCGTAGTATCACGATGGGTGGCTATGTCTAAGAAAATTCGTGTAGTGGTTTGGAATGAGTATGTGCACGATAAGGAGTGCAAGGAAATCGTGGAGATTTACCCGGAGGGAATGCATGGGGCAATTCGCAACTATTTGCAAAAGGATGCGGAGCTGGAAGTCAGCACGGCAACGTTTGCTGAGCCGGAACACGGTTTGACCGAGGAGCGTTTGGCCAACACGGATGTATTGGTTTACTGGGCACATGCGCGTCACTCGCAGGTGGAGGACAAAGTGGTGGATCGCATCCATCAGGCCGTATTGAGGGGAATGGGGATGATTGTGCTGCACTCGGGCCATTTCTCCAAGATTTTCCGCAAGGTACTCGGAACCAACGGCTCCCTGACCTGGCGCGATATCGGGGAGAAAGAGCGCGTCTGGGTGATTCAGCCAGGCCACCCGATTGCACAGGGCCTCGGGGCGTATTTTGATATTCCTCATTCAGAGATGTACGGCGAGCCTTTTGCCATTCCTGATCCCGATGAAACCATTTTCATTTCCTGGTATGAAGGCGGGGAAGTGTTTCGCAGCGGATGCACCTGGCATCGCGGCAACGGAAAGATTTTCTACTTTGCGCCTGGCCATGAGTTGTATCCAATTTACCACCAGAAGGAAGTTTTGCAGGTAATCCACAACGCCGTGCATTGGGCTTATCGCTCAACTCGTTGGGAAAATGCCAACTGCCCTGGACGTCCGGATCCCATTGAGCCAGTGAAGGGTAAAAAGGGTTAATCGTGTGTGCGCCTGTTAAGGCTGACATGGTCGTTGGCCTTCCAATCCATGCGGGTGGCAACATGTTCTGTCTGGAATGACAAACGTTTGTCAGTAGGGTTCTACTGTGGCAGGGCTACTGTAGCTGCTTCAACACCGTCTGGCAGTTGAGCACCTTTTCCATCAAGTCTGCAGTTGTATAGAAGTAATGGTTGCTGGCTTCGTAGCCGATGCGTGAATCGTTACGCATGATCGAGTACAGTGTTTGGGCAATAGACTGCTCTTCGACTGCGATGCGAATCATGGCTTCTCGCAAATGATTTTGTTCCTTGCTGTCGGAAGTGGCTGCTCGTTGATTCCTAATGCTGACGAAACATGCCTGCAAATAGGTGGAGCGAAAATGGCAGTAAGCTGCTTGCGCGACCGATTGCAAGTCTTGCAGGGCACTTTGCTTGATAGAATCATGTGAGTCGATCGAGGTGGTTGCCTGTTCTAATAGTGTCAGCCCTTTTTGCCACCCATCCGCTACCTGTCGGAATTGCTCAATGAAGACTTCTTCGGGATAAATCGATCTCCAGGTTT
>CAZYDZ010000095.1:0-8752 GCA_964646535.1 uncultured Opitutaceae bacterium | reverse complement strand
CCACCCTTGTTACCGTAGGGACCGTCCACAGGCCATGTACCGTCTGTCTGCAATCCACGTGACCAGAGTACAGGCACCTGGCTGTTGGTTGTAGAGATGGCAATACCGAGGGCAATTTCAAAGCTGATATTGCCACTGGCGAAATCGGTGTTAGCCGTCCACACTCCAGCATTTTCAAATGCGGCAGCACCTGGCTGGGGATTCGGAGCCAACGTATCTCCCTTGGAGTAGAAGTACATGGCTCTGTCGAGATACCCTTCCTTGGAAAGAATCAATCCGAAGTCGCCATGATTTGCGGCACGGTTGGCAGCGGTTGACGCATTGTAAGTACCGAGAAGGATTGGACCTTTCTGCAGTTGATAATTCTGGTACGCTTTGAACAGCTCGCGCGCACTGTTAATTCCTGCAGCCTGGTTTGCCCTTTCAATGGCACCCGTAACCTGGGGAATGATTACTGCTGCGAGAATTCCGATAATCGCAATAACTACGAGCAACTCTACAAGAGTAAAACCGGAACGACGTGAGGATTTTTGTGTATTTCGCATTGTGGTCATATGGGTGTTTTAGAACATTATTCTGGTGATTGCACCATCTGATTGGAATCTTTTGATTAATTTTGATGAAAAGTCTACGACAAAATGTGACTCGCCGAAAGAATTTAGCTTTTTGATACTCTCCGTTAGAAAAACATCAGTACGGTAGCGGAAACGCTTGTGAGAGGCTTACCGCCATTTCCTTGGCTCGCGCCGTAGCTTGTTCCTCGCGCGGATTATCCAGCACAATGGTAATGGCTTCGGCGATTTTGTCCATTTCTGCCTCTGTCATGCCGCGGGAAGTCACTGCAGGTGTTCCAAGGCGGATGCCGCTGGCTTGGAACGGGCTGCGTGTCTCAAATGGAATGGTATTCTTGTTACAGGTGATGTTGGCGAGATCCAGTGCTTCTTGTGCGGCCTTGCCGGTCAAGTCGGCATATTTTTGGCGCAGATCGACCATCATGACATGATTGTCCGTACCGCCTGAAACAATACGGTGACCACGGCTTGTCAGCGATTTGGACAGGGCCTGGGCATTCTTAATGATTTGTCTGGCGTACTCTTTGAAACTGTCCTTGGCAGCTTCCTGGAAACAGACGGCCTTGGCGGCGATGACATGCATCAGCGGGCCGCCCTGAGTGCCAGGGAATACAGAGCTGTCAATCGCCTTGCCATATTGTTCACGCGCAAGGATCAGTCCGCCGCGGGGACCGCGCAGGGTCTTGTGCGTGGTCGTGGTCACAAAGTCCGCATGTGGAACAGGGGAGGGGTGTGCGTCAGCGGCAACCAGGCCTGCGATGTGTGCGATGTCTGCCAGCAGCAGGGCTCCTACTGAACGGGCGATTTTGCCCATAGTCTCGAAATCAATGATACGCGAGTAAGCGGAGGCTCCAATGGTAATCAACGCAGGTTTTTCACGCTCTGCCATTTCCGCGATTTCCTGGTAGTTGATACGCTCGTCTTTTTCACTGACGCCGTAGTTCACCACCTGATAGAGCTGACCTGAGAAATTGTTGGGATGACCATGGGTCAGGTGCCCACCGTGGGAGAGGTTCATGGTCAGGATTTTATCGCCAGGCTTGAGCATGGCGAAGTAGACCGCTGCATTGGCCTGACTGCCTGAGTGGGGTTGGACGTTTGCGTACTCGGCGCCAAACAGCGCCTTGGCGCGGTTGATGGCGAGTTTCTCGACTTCATCGACAAACTCGCAGCCGCCGTACCAGCGTTTGCCAGGGTAGCCTTCCGCGTACTTATTGGTGAGAATGGTGCCCTGGGCTTGCATGACTGCCGGCAGCGTGAAGTTTTCCGACGCGATCAGCTCAATATGGGACTGCTGGCGTCCGAGTTCGCGTTGAATCGCATTCGCGATGGCGGGATCGAGCTGCTCCAGTGGAGTAGCGTCGATACGAGGTGAAGTATGACGGTTTTCTCGCATAAAAAGGTTACGACTAGATAAAAAGTGACTTCAAATCAACAGCAATGAGGGGATTCGAGTTTGTCGACTCTTCTTTGATGCCGTCCTCCCTCAAATTCGGCGGCCAGGAATATTTGGGCGAATCGTACTGCTTGTTCGGGGACAGTGTGTCCGGCGCCAAACACGATGACATTGGCGTTATTGTGTCGCCTGCATAGGGATGCTTCGTCCTCAAAGTGTACCAGCGCGGCCCGTATGCCCGCAATTTTATTGGCTGCAATGCTCATGCCGATCCCCGTTTTGCAGATCAGGATGCCGCGTTCCGCACGTTGTTCGACAACGTCTGAGCCGACCAGCGATGAGAAGTCAGGATAGTCCACGGATTCCGCGGAAAATGTGCCGTGGTCAATAACCGTATGGCCTGCCTGTTGTAACGCTGCCGTCAGCGCACTGCGCAATGAAATGCCGCCGTGATCGGCTCCGATGCTGATTTTCATGATTGAGAGGGTTGTTGAAGATAGCGGATAATGGAGGGAATGGCTTCCATGATGTCGTCGCGACATTCTTCGTACGTGCGCAGATCCCCTCCGTAGGGGTCTGTGATTTCGACTGAACGCTCCTCCTGCATGAATTCGCGAAACAGGCGGATAGGCGCCTGAATATCGTCGTACAAAGAGAGCAGGCTGTAGCGATGGCTTTCTGTCATGCACAGAATCAGGCAGGCATTTTCCAGCAGTTCAGGAGTGACCCGTTGGCTCCGATGTTTTTCCAGAGAGAGGCCGATCCTCTGCAATATCTGGGCAGAGTGCCTGGTGGCAGGTTCGCCAGGGTATGCGGCGAGGCCTGCGGAAATCACGGGGACGTTGCTCAGGGGTGGGGATTCTGCCGCCAGCGCATGCTGTAACAGTTTTTCCGCCATCGGGCTACGGCAGATATTTCCTGTACAGACACAAAGGATATGCTTTGGCGAAGAATCACTCATTCTTATGAAAGGGAGGAGAAAATACCATGTCACAGAGAAGTCAGTTTGGAAAGAAGGAAGTGGTAAAAAACTGGCGATTTTCCTTTTCTGAGAGCCCGATCAGGGTTAGCGTTACTATCTTTTAACAGATCAATAACATAGTCTATGCGGATACTAGTCACTGGTGGTGCGGGTTTTTTGGGGAGTCATTTGTGTGAGCGACTGTTGCAGGATGGTCACGAGGTGATTTGTCTGGATAATTTTTTCACAGGAAGGAAACAGAATGTTGTTCATTTGCTCGACAACCCGTATTTCGAGTTAATTCGTCATGATGTAGTGGATCCGTTTAAGGTTGAAGTGGATCAGATATACAATCTTGCCTGCCCGGCCTCGCCGATTCACTACCAGCACAATCCAATTAAAACGATCAAGACTTCGGTGATCGGCTCCATTAACTGTCTGGGACTGGCCCGTCGTGTGCATGCACGTATTTTGCAGGCCTCCACTTCCGAGGTGTATGGAGACCCACTGGAACACCCGCAGAAGGAAAGCTACCGCGGGTGGGTGAATCCAATTGGAATGCGTGCCTGTTATGACGAGGGTAAACGTTGTGCGGAAACCCTGTTTTTTGATTACCATCGGGATAATGGGACTGATATTCGTGTCGTGCGCATCTTCAATACGTACGGTCCCCGTATGTTGCTGGATGACGGACGGGTGGTATCCAACTTTATTGTGCAGGCACTGCGCAACGAACCGATTACCCTTTACGGCGATGGTTTGCAGACCCGTTCTTTTTGCTATGTGGACGATCTGATTCGGGGAATGGTGACCATGATGAACCAGGAGGAAACCATTGGGCCGATTAATATTGGCAACCCGGGCGAGTTTACGATTCGAGAACTGGCAGAGAAGGTGATTGCGAAGGTGGGCTCAAAGTCGGATATTGTGTACAAACCATTGCCTGCCGACGATCCACGGCAACGACAACCCGATATTTCTCTGGCCAGAAAAGTATTGGGGTGGGAGCCTGAAGTTGATATTAATGTGGGGTTGGAGTGGACGATCGCATACTTTAGGGAGCAGATCGGAAAACAGTAGTAAATTGATGTAAGGAAATATGATTAAGGCATTTGCTAAATTGTTTGGAGGGAACCACTACAAGCGATTCCTGCGCCGCGTACAACCGCTGGTATCCAAAATCAACGAGTTTGAGGTGGGTTATCAGGAGCTTTCCGAGGAGGCTCTTAAAGCGAAAACGGTTGAGTTTCGCGAGCGCCTGCGGCAGGGCGGCAAATTGAACGATCTGCTGCCCGAGGCGTTCGCCACGGTGAAAAATGCAGCCCGCCGCCTGTGTGGCCGCACTTTTGTTGTCTGCGGGCAGGAGCAGCGTTGGGATATGGTTCACTATGACGTGCAGTTGATCGGCGGGATTGCGCTGCACGAGGGGATGATTGCCGAGATGAGCACAGGGGAGGGCAAGACGCTGGTTGCGACATTGCCACTCTATCTCAACGCGCTGGTGGAACGCAATTGCCAATTGGTTACCGTTAACGATTATCTGGCGCGGCGTGACAGCGAGTGGATGGGGCAGTTGTTTCAGTTTTTGGGCCTGACCGTCGGTTGTATTCAACAGGGAATGGATTCCGCCGCCCGACGTGAGATGTACGGTCGCGATATCACGTACGGGACCGCCAGCGAATTCGGCTTTGACTACCTGCGCGACAACGGCATGGCGATGCGCAGGGAAGACCAGGTGCAGCGTGATCACTATTTCATTATTATCGACGAAGTGGATTCGATTCTGGTGGATGAGGCGCGCACGCCGTTGATTATTTCGGGACAGGCAAACAATGAGCGCGAATTGCCTTTTTTGCAGTTCAGGCCTGCGGTGGAACGGGTGGTGCAGTCGCAGAACCGCCTGTGTAACCGTCTGATTGAGGAAGCGCGGCGTGAGTTGGAAAAAGAGGATGGCGACCGTCAGGAAGCTGCATTGAAGATGCTGCAGGTGAAGATGGGCATGCCTAAAAACAAACAGCTCCTGCGTCTGATTGAAAAACCCGATCACCGCCGTTTGTTGGATCGTGCGGAGCTGGAGATGAACGGTGACTTCAACAAGGCGCAGATGTTTGCCCTAAAAGAAGAGCTGTTTTTCATTATTGACGAGAAACAGCATCAGGCGGATTTGACGGAAAAGGGAAGGCTGGGGTTGCGTCCCGACGATCCGTCGGCTTTCGTATTTCCCGATCTGCCCAGGATTTTTTCTGAACTGGATAGTGACGGTACATTGTCCGCAGAGGAACGGGAGCGTCGCAAGAAAGAGGTACAGGATCGCTACGCGGCGATGAGCGAGGAAATTCACACGATCGGTAAACTGCTCAGCGCCTACAGTTTGTATGAACGGGATGTCGAGTATGTGGTGCAGGATGGCAAGGTGCAGATTGTCGATGAAAACACGGGACGTCTGATGCCTGGACGCCGCTGGGGGGATGGTCTGCATCAGGCGGTGGAAGCCAAGGAAGGTGTGGCGATTGAGAAGGAAACCAAGACCTACGCGACCATCACGATTCAGAATTATTTCCGTTTGTATGAAAAACTGGCGGGAATGACGGGTACTGCGGAAACCGAGGCCACGGAATTCTTTGACATCTACAAACTCAAGGTAATGGTGATTCCGACACACAGGCCCAATGCCCGCGTGGATATTCACGATTCCATTTTTAAGACCCGGCGGGAAAAGTTCAATGCCGTGGTAAAGGAAATCCAGGCTGCCCCTTGGCATGGGCAGCCCGTATTGGTCGGCACGGTATCCGTGGATGCTTCGGAGCTGTTGGGTCGCATGCTCAAACGGGTGAACATTATTCATACTGTGTTGAATGCAAAGTTGCACCAGCAGGAAGCCGAAATCGTGGCTCGTGCGGGACAGCGTGGCGCGGTGATGATTGCCACCAATATGGCGGGTCGCGGGACGGACATCAAATTGGGAGAGGGCGTTGCGGAGTTGGGTGGACTTTACGTGGTTGGTACGGAACGCCACGAGTCGCGCCGCATTGACCGCCAGTTGCGCGGTCGCTGTGCCCGACAAGGGGATCCTGGACTGTCCCGTTTCTATATTTCCCTGGAGGACAATTTAATGCGTCTGTTTGCCAATGCGGGACCCTTGTCCCGCATGATGGAAAAGACGCTCAGCGAAGGAGATGAATTGCAGCATCCCCTGTTGAATCGCTCGATTCAATCGGCGCAGAAAAAGGTGGAGCAGCGCAATTACAGTATTCGCAAGCGCCTGTTGCAGTATGACGATGTGCTGAATCGTCAGCGCGAGGTGATTTACGGCATACGCAATGACGCCATTCATGCGGAACGCGCCAAAGAGATCATCCTGGAGATGATTGAAGAGGAGATTGCGGATCGCGTCGGTGGTGTTCGTCCCGATAACGGCAGTTACCGCGAGGATCTGGAGGGTTTGCTGCACTGGGTGAACAGCCATTTTCCCGTGGCGCTGACACAGTCCCAACTGGAAGAACATGCCGAGGATCTGCAGGCGTTCTTGTTGCAGCGCATCCGCGATGCTTATGAGGTTAAGGAAAAAATGGAGAACCCTGAATCCCTGGCTGAATTGGAACGCTATGTGGTGATCAGGGCAATTGATTCAAACTGGCAGGACCATCTGACGGAGATGGAGGACTTGAGGCGCAATGTAGGCCTGTATGGATACGGGCAGAAAGATCCGCTGAACGAGTACAAGAACGAGGCATTTTCCTACTTCGAACAGATGATGAAGGAAATCCGTTCAGAAGTGGCGATCGGCTTCTTTCGTTCCGCCAGCAATCTTCGCGTTTTTGAGAACCTGCTGCAGTCTTTGAATAGCAAGGTGAAAATGGAAGGGCCTGCGGATCACCAGGATTCAGGCGGCAGGGAACAGAGCGTTACAAGGCCTGAACGCAAGCTGCCCATACCCCCCGTGCAAAACCTGGCTCCCAAGGTGGGGCGCAATGACCCGTGTCCCTGCGGCTCGGGCAAGAAGTATAAGAAGTGTTGTGGTGCCTGATCGTTTATCGGTAAAAAGTAAGTGTTCCCCGTCATGCTAAGGAGAATACTCAAACTTCTTCTGATAGGACTGACACTGTTGCTGTTTCCGTATGGGTACATTGCACTGACTACTTATTCGGCCTGTACGGATAATCCGGAGGATCTCGGCGACAACCTGTTACTGGTGGTGCTGGGAACTTCCAAGTATATGGAGGATGGACAGCGCAATCTTTATTATCTTTATCGGATGGAAGCCGCGGTCAGGCTGTATGAGACAGGACGCGTATCCAGGATCATCGTCAGCGGTCACGGTGGTGAAAAATATTACAATGAGCCCAGAGAGATGGAGAAAGATCTGTTGGCGGCGGGTGTCCCTGCGGAGCGGATCGTACAGGACCCGGATGGTTTGCGCACCATATTTTCCGTGCGTGCGCTGCGAGAGGAGCGCGGGGAAAACATAGTGTTTGTATCACAGCGCTTTCACAATGAGCGCGCTGTTTACCTGGCGCGTCAGGAGGGAATCGATGCACATGCGTTTAATGCCCGCAGCCCCTCCGTGAGGTATATGGTGCGCATGTGGACCCGCGAGATTTTTGCCAGACAGCTCGCATTTTGGGAGACCTTGTTCTGACTGGGAAACAATCGTTATATGACACTTGGGTGTCATTTCTGTGATTTTTTCGCGTAAAACAGGTATTTTCAGGCTTTCTGCGTTGCCTTTAGGCAGATCGGGTTCGTAAAGGTTTTCCCGTCATGGAACTTACGGATATTCTTCTGGACAATGGCGTATCGAAAATCTTGCTGTCGGGGCGTCTCGATATGAAAGGGACAGGGGAAATTGAAATTCCCTTTACCAATCGTACTACCACGGGCAACGTTCCAGTGATTGTGGACATGTCTGGTGTGATGTTCATTTCTTCAATCGGCATCCGTCTGTTGTTGACCTGCGCCAAAGGCGCAGCGGCGCGTGGAAAGAAATTTATTCTGTTTGGACTGACACGCGAAGTGTACGATACCATCGTGCTGCCTGGACTGGATCAGGTACTGGCAATCGCCGGCGACGAGGCCGTCGCGATAAAGCAGGCGCTGGTATCGTAAGCGAAATGCGTTAAAAATTGTTGTCAGGAGATTGTCTCCATGGAATAGAAGGGAGGGACTTGCACTCCAACAAAGGTAGCTGTGAGGTATGTAGATGATTTCTGGCAATGAGTTATAAAAGATTGCAAAAGTGTTTTGTATGGTGGTTGGGAATATGTCTCGGAAGCCTGTTGGCGGGGCAGCCTGTCAGGGCTTCCCAATTGGATTGGAATACAGTAAGTACAGGCAGGCAATTGGTGTCTCCAACCTGGCATGTTGAACAGAGTGAACTGACTCCAGGAAGTCAAACCTGGCTGGCCTTGCGGATGCAAATAGAGCCTGGCTGGCATCTCTACTGGAAGAATTATGGGGATACTGGCGGAAATATCCATATCGACTGGACGTTGCCTGAGGGGTTTTCCGTGGGGGAAGCAGAATATCCCGTTCCCATGTGGATGAGCACGCGCGGTGTGATTACCAGTTATGGACACGAGCGGGAGCTGGTACTGCTGGTTCCTCTGACGGTGGCGAGTGCGGTGCAACATGGCAATTATACACTGCAAGGTAATATCGAGTGGTATGTTTGTGAGGAGGAAACATGTATTGACGGCAAAGCCAGTTTGTCGCTGCAAATAAAGGTGGGCAGTGGAAGTGTACAGAATCCCTCTGCAGCAGAATTATTCAGTAGTGCGAGAAAGTCTTTGCCACCGGAGGAAGTGCGTACAGATATCCGTTTTG
>CAZYDZ010000094.1:0-8889 GCA_964646535.1 uncultured Opitutaceae bacterium | reverse complement strand
CTCCACCTGTAATCCCCCCTGCCCGCGCATGCTGGTCGCCGTTTCATCCAACAGGAAACAACCCGTACCAATGGGTCCACCCCAGTCGTGTACGATCAATCCCGCTCGTGACACCTGCAACTCACGCAATAATCCCTGTAAATTCTGAATGTGCGTCGCCAACGTGTACGGCGCATCCTGCGGCTTGTCAGACAAACCGCATCCCAAGTGATCAGGGACAATACAGCGGCAATGTTCCCGCAGACGCAGCACTACCTTGCGATAGAAAAAAGACCAGGTTGGATTTCCGTGGACCATTACTACAACTGGCGCGGGCTTCCCGTTGGGCAATACACGGGGGCCTTCGTCCAAATAATGAATCCGCCCGTATGGTGATTCCCAATAGTGGGAATCAAACGGATACTCAGTACGCCAACTCATCGACTCCCCCATTGCGGCTGAATTTCACTGCGCTCCCCGACAAATGATTCACCTACCGCGGGCGGCTCCGCCAAGCATTGCGCTTCCATCATCTGACAGCTCAAACCGCTGCCAATACCCATCAGTGCGATACGCTGCCCGGGCCGCACCTGTCCAGACCAGCAACCGAGCGCAAGCGTGATCGGCAACGAAACGGAACCGACATTGCCAAGGTTGGGATAAGTCAACAAAGCCCGCTCCATCGGATAGCCCAGCGTCTCTCCCAGCAATTTCTCGTGTGAACGCCCCACCTGATGCGGAATAATGACATCAAACCCGTTTTCACCGCAACCAGTGGCTTGCAAGAACTCATTCCAGGTATCTTTCGCCAGGCGAATCCCCGCCTCCAGCAATGCCTCCGAGTCTGTCTGCATCTGCAAGCCTTGTCCTTCCGCACTACCACCTTCACACAACTGGCAGGCCAGCGAATCTGCCCGTAACAGGCTGCGGCCCAGCAATATTCCGCGCTCCTGCCTGACAATATCCGCCCGGCTGACCACAGCAGCCACGGCTCCCGCGCCAATCGTCAGATTTGCAAAGAACGGCTTCAGGGTCTGCCGATTCCAGTCCCTTTCCTGTAAAACTTTCAGTGTATGACGGATCAGCGGTAAACCATCTTCTCCAGCCACTACCAACACAGATCGGGCATCTCCCGCCAAAATCATCTGGCGCGCCACACCCACAGCCTGCAGGAAGCCAAGGCAAGCATTCGACAGGTCAAAGAAAAACGCCTCACGGCGCAACCCAAGCCGCTGATGTACATACGCCGCCGTTGCCGGCTCCAAACGATCACGGCACACCGCCGCATGAATCACTCCGTCAATTTGCTCTCTGGAGACATCGGACACGCGCAATGCCTCCGCGCCCGCCTCAGATGCGATCTCCGAAGGAATACGAGGCTCGCTCCAAAAACGACGTGCCCGAATCCCCGTCATCAGCTCAAGCCGCCCTACCGACAATCGATTGCGCTCATACACAGCCGACAACTGTTCCTCCAGTTCACTGGATAACACCCGTTGCGGCGACAGGGAAAATCCCATCGCCCCGATCACAATCGCTGTTGGTCCGTGATTCATTCGGCAAATGTACCAAGTTGGCATCTCACAACTCATTTGTCCAAAACAAACCTTCGCTTCAATGATCCCAACAAAAAGCATTGCACGATTTCCATTCATCGTGACATACTCCCCTCCTTGTTTATTGCCCAGATGGCGGAATGGTAGACGCTGCGGACTTAAAATCCGTTGACCTTTGGTCGTGGGGGTTCGAGTCCCCCTCCGGGCACCATTCGACAAGCGCATGACAGGCCATTCGGCAAGTTTATCCTGAGCCAGTCAAAGGGCCTTGTTCCCGTGTCCACTCCGTTCACCTCGTTCATTCCGTCCACTCTGTCCATTACAACAAACCATGATTCTTCTCCTGAGCGATAACCATTTCGGACAACACGGCGGTCGCATCATCACAAACTCTCTACAACAGAGCGGCTTTTCGATTCATTGCGTCGAGGACCAGTTTGTCCAGCCACTCGGCAGGGAAGTCTGGCAGACCACTTCCCTGCTGGCTCTCCACATGATCGCAGGAACCAGCGGCAATCCGCTCCCATCTGATGAATTGTGCGACGAAGTTTTCACATACCTGCAGTCAGGATCGCCCGTTCTCCTGCTACACGGTGGCAGCGCCGCATTCTGGCACAAGGACTGGTGGCGCCCCAATGTCGGGCTGCGCTGGGTGCGCAACGGAGATCCCGATCAAAGCAACCCTTCATGGCATCCCGTACAGCCATACAAACTTGAATGTAGTAAAACCAGTCATCCACTAGCCAAGCAATTGCTGCCTATCGATTTTCCAACCGATGAAATCTACGTCGGACTGGAACAGACATCACCCATCTGGACGCTGATGCATACGCGTACGGACGAGGGAACATTTCCACAGGCATACCTGTCCGTTAACGAATGGGGAGGTCAAGTAGCAGGATATCTGCCAGGACACAAACCCGAGGTGGTCTCGATTCCCGAAAATCTGACTAATATCCGCAGTCTGATTGAATTCCTCTCCGCTCCCCAAAAGGATTCACCGATAATCTTATAATGTAGGAGCGACTTTACATTACGCCCTGCCCCGAACATCCGCACTCGATCTATTCGGTACTTTACACAGAGATGGGCTCTACCCATTAAACGAGCCACCCCCCGCTGGAATCCTATGGGACGTCTGCCGCCCATCCAGCGATTACTTGCTCCTTTCTTGATCTAGATCAAGGATTTTTGTTGGGTTGTGTGCATACTCCGAATTAATGATACTGAGTCTTGATATCTTGCATATAAGATTATATCCATTCATTCCCGAATATGAAATCAACAAACCCAAGGAAACTTGTCCTGCTGTCTGCCTGTATGCTGGGGACAATCCATCTGGCGTACGGAGCTGACACACCCGCCGAAAGCCAACCACTGGTACTGGAACCCTCGCTGGTTCCATCCATTACCTCTCCAACCTCTCCCTCGGTCCACACAGGGGGAATCTCATCACTGGATCAGGAAATGCTCTCGCAAATCCTTCCGCGCACACTGGAGGACATTGTGCAGTTCTCCCCTGGTGTCAGCGCACAATCCAGGGCTGGGGACGACGTGTTTTTATCCATTCGTGGATCCGGCCTGCAGAGCATTGTGTTCACCAAGGCCCGCGGTACGGACCTGTTGCTGGACGGGATTCCTGTGAACAGCGCAGATGGCAATTTTGACTACTCTCTGATCAGTCCTCTGGATGCGCGCACAGTCGATATCTATCGGGGCAACACCAGTCCCTACGGCAGCAATACGCTCGGCGGTGCGTTAAACCTGGTTTCCGCGACAGGCCATGATCTAAAAGGCGGCCGAATCCGCCTGGACGGCGGCAGTTTTGGATTTCTGCGCAGTTCGATTGCCTATGGTCAGGTAAACGGACAACAGGATTTTGCCAGTCGCTATACCTATCAACACCAGGATGGATTTCGTGCATACAGCTCAGGAAACTCGCACAAACTCTCGTTCAACCTCGGCCACCCATGGGGTGAAACGGCGACAAACCGTTTATATTTCAACTTCGCATCGGTACGCCAACAGGTTTCACTTCCGGTCACCCAGCAGGTCGTGAATACGGATCCGAGCAAAGCGGGAGACCTGAACCCGGTCACAGATCCCTATTTTGACGTCACCACCGTACGGATTGCGGACAAGCTGACATTCATCAATGGAGAAACTGTTTCTGAAGCATCCTTATACTATATGTACCGCGATGTTGACTTCAGGCGCCCATCCATGCCGCCCTCCAACTTCCTGTTGGGACCAGGTTGGCTTGATGCCACTACTCACGATGTGGGCGCACAGTTTCTTACTCGCCACAACGGCACCCTGTTTGACCGAAAGAATGTGCTGAGCGCAGGGCTCCGCATCGGATACATGGATGGAACCGAGCGTCTTTACCCCAATATCGCCACCAGGAAAGGGGCCAAGTTTGCGGATGGAGACCTGAACGCGTGGAACGGCAGTCTCTGGTTTTCCAATGACCATTCACTGAATGAAGAACTGTCGCTGATTGTCGGGGCACAACTATCCTATGCGTATCGACAATATCATGACAACCTGCGCAGAGGGGCATCCAGTATCTCCGCCAGCAAGGACTATGTTGGATTCTCTCCCAAAATCACCCTGGATTGGCAATTCAACGAACAATCTCATCTCTACGCCAGCCTGGGACAAAGCTATGAGCCTCCTGCATTTGGCGACATGATCGCCATTCCAATCGTCCCTCCTCCCCCCCAGCGAATCGCCTTCCGTAAGTTGGATGCGCAGCAGGCCACGACACTGGAAATGGGAACACACGGTGAAATGGGACGCTTTCGGTGGGAAGCCAGTATTTACAGATCATGGCTGGATAAAGAGATTCTCCGTTTTGACGATGGCACGCAAACGGGCAACCAGGTTGGACGCAATGCGAACAACACCATTCATGACGGACTGGAACTCAGTCTTCTGGTTCGCCTGTGGCAGTCTGAAACAAACGCCGCTGTCCGCACACCCGACCAGCTCAGTCTGCGCGCTGCCTATACCTGGAACCATTACCACTTTGATGGCGACCGCATGTTCGGCGACAACAAGCTGGCTGGAATCCCAACTCACACGCTGTTCACAGAATTGCTCTATGAACACAGCAACGGTATCTATCTGGGTGTCAATTTAAGCGGTAATCTGGAAAAATATGCCGCGGACAACGCGAATACCTACTTCGTGAAAGACCACCTGTTGCTGGGAGCCCGTGCCGGCTGGCATGGAGAACGACTCTCGATCTTCATTGATGCGCGCAATTTAACGGATGAATCCTATGTGGCCGCATTACAGAACGGAACCAACCTCAACGGTCGCGATGCCGCCATTTTCTTCCCTGGCGCAGGACGCTCTGTCTACGCAGGTATCGAATGGCGCTGGTAAACAGCAAATTACGACGATCATGAATACACATTCATCGACTCCCAGCCTTCATTCCAGCGCCAGTCAGGATCTGGCGAAAATGCCTGGCCACTGGGTGCTCGCCAAAATGGGTAAGCGGGTGCTGCGCCCGGGAGGAATCGGCCTGACCAGACAACTCATCCACAATCTGCACATAGACAATGGCGACAGCGTGGTGGAATTTGCGCCTGGCTTTGGCCTGACTGCCCAACTGGCGCTACAGCACGAACCACTCTCCTATACGGGAGTGGAACGGGACGAACACGCAGCCGCGCAAATGTGCCGATTGCTGGTGCGACCATCCTGGCAGTGTAAAGTTGGTGATGCTGCCAATACGGGCCTGGCCGACCACTGCGCCAACGTGGTCTATGGAGAAGCCATGCTCTCCATGCAAAATCGCGAACAAAAGTCTGCTATCGTACAAGAGGCCTTTCGACTGCTTCAACCAGGCGGTCGGTACGGTATCCACGAACTGGCTTTTGTCCCTGATGATGTCGACGATGCCGTAAAGTCGTCGTTGACCCGAAGCCTGTCCGATTCCATCCGTGTTGGCGCCAGGCCTCTCACCACAGCAGAGTGGAAGGCGCTGTTTGAATCGACAGGGTTTATTGTTGAAACCGTACAACTGGTTCCCATGCACCTGTTGGAACCGCTGCGCCTGCTGCGGGATGAAGGCCTGCTACGCAGTTGCCGCTTCCTCTGGAACGTCTGCAGGACACCCGAGGCGCGTAAACGAATTACCAGGATGCGCTCCGCATTTCGCCAACATCGGCACAACCTGCGGGCAATTCTGTTAATCGCACATAAGCCGCTTCTGAAAAAAACCCCGTTTGTTTAAGCACAACGTATAGAATGAAAAACCCGCCTGGCTTGCCAGGCGGGTTACGTTGTCACTAATCATCATCACTATACTACTATTCCGTCTTAATGACGGACGACTTCTCTCCTGGACCTCCAGGAGGCCCAGGCAATCAATCCAAGACAAACTGCTATCATCACCCAGGCAAAGGTGGAACTGGTGGCATAGGAGAACTTTTCGGGCAATGCGTATCCAAATTCCTGAGCGCCTTCTTTCACCACATCGACAATCTTCTTGTCGTAAGGAACCATTAAGGGAACCGTCAGCACCGCCACCATATTCATCACTTTCAGCAATGGATTCACTGCCGGTCCCGCAGTATCCTTGAGCGGATCTCCGACCGTATCCCCTGTCACCGACGCCTTGTGCTTTTCTGATCCTTTTCCGGTATTGGCTTCCAAATCGCGCGGTTCATCCTCCACCATCTTCTTTGCATTATCCCACGCACCCCCGGCATTGCACATGAAACTGGCAATCAACTGCCCCGCGACAATGGACCCTGCGAGAAACCCTGCCAACCCAATTGGACCGAGCGCAAAACCAACCAGGATCGGAGCGAACACCGCAAGAATCGCGGGGCCCACGAGTTCGTGTTGGGCGGCCCCTGTACAGATATTGACCACGCGCCCGTAATCAGGCTTTTTTTGTCCCGCCCAGATAGCCTTGTCACGGAACTGGATACGGCACTCCTTGACGATGAGGAAAGCAGCCCTTCCCACTGCACGAATCAACATGGAACTGAACAGAAACGGCACGGCTCCCCCAATCAGCATGCCACACAGCAGCACGGGGGAAGAGACGGTGAGCATACTGGCCACATGGTCAAACAGCTCAATGGGCAACGGCTTGTCTTCTCCCTGCCCGCCCGAACCAATCACTGTGATAAACGATGCGTACAGCGATACCGCCGCAATGACCGCCGACCCGATCGCCACCCCCTTGGTCACAGCCTTGGTCGTATTTCCCACGGCGTCCAGGTCTGCCAGAATCTGACGGCTGTCCCTGTAATGTGCCTCTCCCATCTCCTCCTTATCGAATCCCATTTCAGCAATCCCGTTGGCATTGTCCGCCACAGGACCGAATACATCCATGGAAATCGTGTTGCCTGTCAGGGTAAGCATGCCGATCCCACACATGGCCACTCCGTAGGCAATAAAGATTGCATTGGTGCCCGAGTAGATCGCCACGGACAAAAAGATCGCGATACAGAGAATCACGGCTGTCCACACCGCGGATGCATAGCCCACGGCAAATCCCTCAATAATACAGGTACCGTGACCCGTCTCACAGGAACGCTTGATTCCCTTCGCAGGGGCTGACTCCGTACCCGTGAAATACTCGGTTACACGGTTCAGCGAGATACACAGGATGATCCCCACCAGACAGGTCCAGGCGGGGCGCATGTCCAGGCCTTCCACGCCAAAGTTTGCCCAAACAGGCAAGGTGCGTATGTTTTCCCATGTCTCAGGGCTGGCAGTAAACATCTCCGGGGTAAAACGCAGATACCACCATCCCAACAGCATAAACCCTGAGATTGAGATAAACGAACCAAGTAAAAAACCCTTATTGATTTGCTTCATCGCAGATGCGACATCTCCCTTGTCTCCTGCACGCACCGAGTAGGTTGAAATGATGGAAGCCACAACGCCGATTGCACGCACCAAAATCGGGAAAATCACCCCTTTGTGGCCGAAGGAAGCCCAACCGAGAATCATCGCTGCCACAATCGTCACTTCATAAGATTCGAATATATCCGATGCCATCCCTGCACAATCGCCCACGTTGTCTCCCACGTTATCCGCAATCGTGGCCGCATTGCGTGGATCATCTTCAGGAATATCCTTCTCGATCTTGCCTACCAAATCCGCCCCCACATCCGCCGCCTTGGTGTAGATCCCCCCACCCACACGCATGAACAACGCCAACAAGGTTCCTCCGAAACCAAACCCGAGCAACGCTTCATAAGCGTGCTCCCCGTACACCATGAAAATCACGGTTCCTCCCAATAAACCCAGTCCGTCAGTCAGCATCCCTGTCACGGTTCCCGTGCGGTACCCCAACATCAGGGAACGACCAAAGCCTTGCGGAGCCGCTGCCGCCACCCGCAGGTTTCCAGCAGTCGCCAGACGCATCCCGATGAATCCGACCAATCCCGAAAAGAGAGCCCCCATCAGAAATGCCCATGCCCTCCCTATCGCAAACGGATTCAGCCATTCTCCTGACGGAACCGCCTTGCTGAGGTACAACAGGCCAACGAGAACCAATATTAGCGCAGTTACTGTACCCAGTTGTTTCTTCAGGTAGGCATCCGCCCCCTCTCGAACGGCATCAGCAATTTCCCGCATCCTCGGAGTGCCCGTATCCGCAGCATAAATCTGTTTTACCAGTAACCATGCGTATAGCAGCGCGATCATGGCCACCCCCAATACAAGCCATAAGGCAATCCGTTCATACAACGGGTATTGCGGATCGCTCATGAAAGCGAAATAGTGAAAACCTGATCCCGTATCGGATTCCACCACAGCAGCCACCTCGCTCTGCTGGCCCAGTAAATAGCCTGCAGGCCCGGGAGAACCGTTCTGGTCGGCATATATGTAAAGTGCCGCGAACAGGCCTGCCAGACCTATTAATACCATCCTTTTCAATAAACGGGAATATGTTTTCATGACCGATAAATAAGGGGCAGATTCCTGCCAACCTGTTGTACGGTTGGCAGCACTGCCGCAACGCTCTTTTTCCCTCTTTAACGATTATTGGTCAATTATGTTTTTACAATCAAAAGGACGGCTTATTTAATTCATAAAATAATCACAACATATTAATTAACAGCATTTTATGAAAACATTAACAAAACATATATAATTTCAAATATAATAATACATACATTCAGAATATTTAATAAAATTCCATATCATGGAACTTTCTAAATTTGCCTGATTATAGATGATTTTCCTTGTAAGCGCGGTATTACGCCGCGATCAGGCCACCCCGGAATATCGCTAGTTTAGCGAGGTAATCGCTGTTTTTCCCTGTAGGAGGGGCTTTACGCCCCGACCAGCTCAGCATGCATAATTTCGGGTCGGG
>CAZYDZ010000093.1:5080-8982 GCA_964646535.1 uncultured Opitutaceae bacterium | reverse complement strand
GGTAAAGTCGCCTGTATCGAGGCGGAACGCGCGGGGGGGACCTGTTTGAACTGGGGTTGCATCCCGACCAAAGCGTTGCTGAAAAGCGCGGAACTGATACGCAAGATCTCCCATGCGGAAGATTACGGAATTCATGTGGAGAAGTTTTCCTTTGATTTCCAGAAGGTGATCCAGCGTTCCCGAAAGGTTTCCGATCAGATGGCGCGGGGGATTGAATTCCTGTTCAAAAAGAATAAGGTGGACTACATTACGGGCCACGCCCAGGTGAACGTTCCTGGCATGGTGGAAATCACCAGTGGTGACAAGAAAGGGAGTTTTCTCTCCACAAAGAACATTTTGCTGGCGACAGGTTGTCGCCCGCGTCAACTTCAGGGCGTTCCCGTTGATGGCAAGTCTGTCTACACCTCGCGTGAAATCCTGGAGATTGCGAAACAGCCCAAGCAGTTGACGGTGTTGGGAGCGGGTGCGATAGGTGTGGAGTTTGCTTATTTCTTCAATGCGCTTGGAACGAAAGTGACATTGGTGGAAATGCAGGATCAGATTTTGCCAGTGGAAGATGCTGAAGTTGCCCGTCTACTGGAACGCAGCTTCAAGAAGCAGGGCATCGAAATCCGTACAGGAGTCAAAGTGGAGAATATCCGCAACAGCAGCAAGGGAGTGAGCATGGAGCTGGTGGCAGGCGATAAAAAGGAAGCGCACGAATCTGAGGCCCTCTTGGTTGCAGTGGGTGTGCAAGCCTATACGGAGGGATTATTCAGTTCACGGTTCAGCCTGGAGATGGATCGTGGCTATGTCACGGTGAACGACAGTTATGAAAGTTCTGTTAAAGGTATTTATGCGGCTGGCGATATTATCGGGCCACCCTGGCTGGCTCATGTGGCGACATGGGAGGCAGTGCAGGCGGTAAATGGTATTTTTGGTGCTTCCAAGCCCAAACGGGTCAATACGTTTCCAGGCTGCACCTACTGCCAACCGCAGGTTGCCAGTGTGGGACTCACGGAGAAGGCCGCCAAGGAAAAGGGTCTTGAGTACAAGATCGGTAAGTTCCCGTTTGCCGCTTCAGGCAAGGCAGTGGCTTCCGGTGACAGCGAAGGCTTCATCAAGGTTTTGGTGGATGACAAATATGGAGAAATTCTCGGTGCGCATATTATCGGACCGGATGCCACCGAGTTGATTGCCGAGTATGGTCTCGCCATCAACAACGAACTGACTGCCGAAGAAATTCACCACACCATCCACGCCCATCCAACCCTGTCGGAAGGTGTCATGGAAGCCGTGGCCGCCGCCGTTGGCGAAGCAATCCATATTTAGAGTGCTTCGTGGCTTAGTGGTGAAAAGGATTTACCTTGAGGACAGCAGGACACAAAGGGGAAGGGAACCGCAGATGAGCGCAGATGAAGATCGCGTGCCTATTTGTAGGAGCGGCTTTACGCCGCGACCTCTGAAAAAGGTCTCTCACAGAGCATACTGGGAACACAGAGAGGAAGATGTCTATGGAGGAGCCCGACGAGTCGGGCGCCCTCCATCATAGACCCATTGGCCGTAGCTTGGCAGTTTTTTTCTTTCTTCGTAGTCTCTGTGCTTCCCCATATGAGGACTACACACCAATATCTTTATCTGCGGAAATCTGCGACCATCTGTGGTTTCTCAAATCTTCCTCTCACTCATCCCGCAGCATATACCCTGTGCTCCGTCCGCCTGCACCATCTTTGGCAAGAATTCCGCGTGCGACCAGGTCGGAGATATCGCGGAGGGCGGTGTCGGTGGAGGTTTTGGTGATGGTGGCCCATTTTGAGGAGGTGAGTTTGCCGTGGAAGCCGTCAAACAGGCGGTTGAGCACCTTGCTTTGGCGTTCGTTCAAAGAGGTATTACTGTGGGTTTCCCAAAAACGCGCTTTGCGGAGGACGTGGGCCAGGATGGTTTCGGCGCCATCGAATGCGCGATCCAGACAGGACACAAACCACGTGAGCCATTCGGTGATGTCGAGGGTGCCTTTCTGGGTGTGTTCGAGCAGGTCGTAATAGGCTTTCCGTTCCAGGCGGATTTGCGCGGACATGGAGTAAAAGCGTTGCGGGCTGCCTTCCGAACGAGCGAGGCTCATGTCTGCAATCGCGCGCGCAACGCGACCATTGCCATCTTCGAACGGGTGAATGGTGACAAACCAGAAGTGAGCCACACCCGCTTTGAGTACGGGGTCAATGTTGTTTTCATTCTCAAACCAGTCGAGAAATGTTTTCATCTCGGTGTTGAGGCGTGCTGGCTCAGGAGCCTCAAAATGGACTTTTTCCCGACCTATCGCTCCCGAAACTACTTGCATCCGCCCTGCTGAAGCAGGACGCCATGCGCCCACTGCAATCCTGTTCATGCCGCTGTAACCCGTAGGAAACAGGGCCGCATGCCAGCCAAACAGACGCTCTTGGGTGAGTGGTTGATGGTAACGCTGAGTGGCATCCAGCATCATCTCAACAATACCTTCCACATGACGATCGGATGGAGGGACACCTCCAATATCCATCCCCAAATGCTTGGCAATAGAGGAACGAACCTGCTCCTTGTCGAGCATTTCTCCTTCGATTTCACTGGTCTTCAGCACATCCTCGGTCAGCGTCTCCAGTTCCGCTTCAGCGCGAAGTGAAAATCCCAATGCCTCCATCCGTCCAATAAAACGTCCTTGGCGACGACCAATCGCTGTCAACAAGCCAGCCAATTTCTCCTGATTCCAACGAAAAACAGGCCAGTCCCGATGTTGATGAATATACGTAGACATCTTTAATCACCGCAAATTATGCGGTGATTATGTGGGTGATTCACCGCAAAACGCAAGTGGATTCACCGCACATGTCAGGATAGTCGCGTTGGAGGGGCGACCTCTGTGTCGCCCGTTTTCCCTTCGGCCAAATTGAATAACGGACGACATCCCGATGAGTCAGGATCCCTCCATGGACATCTTCCTCTCTGTATTCCCAGTGTGCTCCGTGTAATCTTTTCAGAGATCGCGGCGTAAAGCCGCTCCTACAAATAGGTACGTACTCTTCATCTGAGAAAATCTGTGTTCATCTGCGGTTCCCTTCCCTTTGTGTCCTCGCGTCTTTGTAGTAAACCTTACTCGAGCTGTTCCTGGATTTCCTCCAGTGGGTAGGTCCAGATTTCAGACAGGGTTGGGTGGTACCAGGGGGCGCGCAAGACATCGTTGACCGTGGCTTGAATGGTTACGGGAAAGGTCATGGCGTGGATCAACTCGCAGGCTTCCGGGCCTACGACCTCTGCACCGAGGATGCGTCCGTTGTCTGGTGAGGCGAGAATACGCACGTAGCCGTGAGTGGCTTCCATCAGCAGTGATTTGCCGTGGTCGTTGAATGGATAGGAGCTGTCGATAAAAGGCTGATTACGCTCTTTCAGTTGGGTGGAAGTAAGCCCGACCCAGGCGATCTGCGGGTCTGTGAATACTCCCATCAGGGCGAGATCGTAGTTCATCGGGGAGACGGTCTGTTGTAGAAAGTGTTTAGCTGCGGTTTCACCCTGTTGGACCGCCAGATGAACCACTTCCAGCGGGCCTGTGCAATCTCCTGCGGCATAAATGTGGGACTGTGTGGTCTGCTGATATCCGTTGGTCTGAATGTGGCCCGAGGAGAGCAGTTCAACCCCCACGCCTTCAAGATTCAGCGATGCGGTGTTGGGGCTTCTGCCCAGTGCGTTCATCCCTTCTTCCGCCGTGACTGTTTTTGTTTCACCCTCTTCGGTGAAGGTTACGGTTATCTGGCCATTGTGGCGGGTGATGGACTGGATACTGGTATTGAGATGGACCGTCATTCCCTCCTGACGAAAAGCCTGCAAGACGACATCCGAGGCTTCTGGGGAAAATCCGCGCAACAGTCTTCCACTGCGCTGAATGATCGTGACCT
>CAZYDZ010000093.1:4144-5055 GCA_964646535.1 uncultured Opitutaceae bacterium | reverse complement strand
CACGGGAGAGAAACTGTGCCAGTTCGCAGGCGACAATACCGCCTCCCAAGACCACGATGGAGGCGGGCAGTCTGGTCAGGTTGAGAACCTCGTCGCTGGTCCAGAATCCACTTTCGGACAAACCTGGAATGTTGGGCCATTGAATCACAGAGCCTGTGGCAATAAGGAATCCCCGGGCTGTCAGGATGGTGCCGTCATCCAACTCGACCTCGGTGGGGGAAAGGAATTCGGCGCGATTGCGAAACAGGGTGAACTTGCCCGACTGCAATCCGTCGACCCGATATTGTTGAAAATCACCGATAAGTGTACGTTTCCGTTGCTGGAGTGCAGCCATGTCGACGGAGACAGAGGGGATTGCCAGCCCGAATGTGTGTCCATGGCGCGCCTTGTGTGCGATTTCCGCAGAATAGATCAAGGTTTTGGAGGGCATGCAGCCGCGCAGGATACACAGTCCCCCCAGTTCTTTTGCGCAGTCGATTACGGCGACCCGTGCGCCGCGGGCGGCGGCTGTATTCGCTCCCGCATAACCGCCGCTGCCGCCTCCGATTACGATGAGATCAAAATCCTGATTCATGTTGGTATAAAAGCACAGGCTGGTTTGTGCGACAACCGCAATTGATAGTTAAAAGAAATCATTGGGAAAGATAGAAAGGCGATTGATGTGCGGTATAGGATACTCTAGGTTGAGCATCATGTTCAATTGCCCTGCCACTGTCTGGAAACAATGTGTATCGTTCCTTTGTCTGAGTTTACTGTTTGCTGGTAATCTCGTCGCAGATGAGCCGTCGGAGGTAGGCAGGGAAGGGCTGTGGAGTGAATCCTGGTATTTGTTGTTTATGAACGGGAAACGGGTCGGGTATGTTCACAATTATCAGGTGCGGGACGGCGATACGATCGAGCGTAAGGATAAG
>CAZYDZ010000093.1:0-4134 GCA_964646535.1 uncultured Opitutaceae bacterium | reverse complement strand
GTGCGTACTACGGCGGTGCAGATGATGAAAATGGGGAGATTGGGGAGCGAAGTGGAGATGAAGTCCACTCAGATACAGGAGGAGACGCTGGATGGAAAACCACTCTTCTTTTCAATGGAGCAGCAGATGGGTCAGGACCCGACGCAGACACAGGGCAAAGTCGAGAATGGCATCCTTCATCTGAAGCAGGTTCAGTACGCAAAGGAGAGGTTGAGTGAGATTCCCTGGCCAGAGGGGGCCTTGCTGGCATGGGGGGCTTATCTGCAGACCAAAGACATCCAATTGGCGGAAGGGGTGAAATACGACCAGCTCCTTTTCCTGCCTGATATCTCTGTTTTCCAGGGAGTCAGAGTGAGCAATGAAGTCATCGGACGTGAGGAAATTGTATGGAGGGATCTGAAATTGAATCTGTGGAAAACCAGGTCCAGCACTCAGATTGGCGCGGCAACGATGGATATTGAGTCGTGGACGGATGAGCAGACGGCTTATCGAAGCCTCCTACCAATGGGATTGATGGTGATTGAGACTGTTCTTTCCGACTCCGCCGAGGCGCTCTCCGATTTTGTAGCATCTGAATTGATGGTGGATTCTCTGTTGGAAGTGAAGAACATTCAGGAGGTGGCAACGGCACAGGAGGTGACTTATGAGATTGGGGTGAAGGGTAAGGATTTTTCCATCCTGAAAGACCTGTTTGTGACTGACGGAAACCAGACCGTGTTGAGCGGTGACAAGGAAGGAGCCGTATCGCTGCAGGTGCATCCTCATCGTAAAATGGAACAAGCGGAACCGACGCCTGGTGAGGAATACTTGTCCTCCACGTTTTACCTGAATTACGAGGATGAGGCGGTTCAGAAACTGGTCATGGAGGTCGCCGAATTGAAAAAACTGCCTGTTGCGGAGAGAGCCATGGCATTGACAGAGTGGGTTTACGAATCGTTGGAGGAAAAGAATTTTGATACTGGTTTTGCCACTGCGTCCGAGGTGGCCCGCAACAAGCAGGGGGATTGTACAGAGCATGCGGTATTGCTGGCTGCATTGGGACGCGCCTTGGAAATCCCCAGTAGAAGCGCTTATGGGCTGGCGTTGGTGGCAGAAGAAAATAATAAGTCAGGATGGATGGGGTTCCACATGTGGACCCAGTTCTATGTGGATGGAAAATGGACGGACTATGATGCCGCTCTTTTCCTACTGGCCAAGGCTCCCGTTCGCCTGAGTATGGGGACGACATCCATGCAGAAGGATGTGCTGTCGGACATCTCGATTCGCGTGATGCAGGTGTTGGGATTGTTGGATGTGAAGGTTGCGGGGGCGATGAAGTAGGATTCATTCTGCAAAATCGCGCATTGCCAGCGCCCTGAATAATCCTTACGAATAGACCCTTTCAGTATTTTTTATCTAACCAGAGAGACCAATCATGTTGCGTACCCATCATTGCGGGCAATTAAGACAAGCAGACATCGGTCAGACTGTTCGTCTGATCGGCTGGATCGAAGCCATTCGTGACCATGGTGGTCTCTGTTTTTTTGATTTACGGGACCGTCAGGGAATCACCCAGGTGTTGTGTGACCCGCAGAAAGTGACTGTTGAGGGCGGTATAGCGTTGGATCAGCTCAAGGAGGAATCCGTGGTCGAAGTGAGCGGTGAAGTTGTCGCTCGCCCCGAGGCGACGCGTAACAACCGTCTGGATACGGGAGGTATTGAAATCGCTGCCGTCAGGGTAATCGTTCACAACCTGGCTGAGACACTGCCGTTCCCGCTGGACGAGGGCAAGGCGGAGAAAGTGAACGAAGATCTGCGTTTGTCCTATCGCTATCTGGATCTGCGTCGCGGCCCGAACCGCGAGCGTCTGCGCAAGCGCCACCGCGCAGCCCAGGCAGTACGCATGTTTTTGGATGAAGAGGGCTTCCTTGAAGTGGAGACTCCGATGTTATTCAAGAGCACTCCCGAGGGCGCGCGTGAGTATCTGGTGCCGAGCAGGGTTAATGCAGGGCAGTTTTATGCTCTTCCGCAGAGTCCGCAACAGTTCAAGCAGATGTTGATGGTGGCTGGTGTGGAGCGTTATTATCAGCTCGCACGTTGCTTCCGCGATGAGGATTTACGGGCGGATCGCCAGCCTGAGTTTACTCAGATCGACCTGGAGCTGTCCTTTATCGACCGTGAGGATATGTACGCACTGGTCGAGGGGATGCTCAAGCGGGTGTGGAAGGAAGTGCTGGGGATTGATATTCCGGCCCCGTTCCCGCGCATGTCGTACCACGAGGCGATGGAGCGCTTTGGGGTGGACAAACCCGATACGCGTTTTGCACTGGAACTGGTGGATTTGAGTCAGGCGTTTGCCCAGTCCCAGTTCAAGGTGTTTGCCTCCATTTTGCAAAATGGAGGACGCATCAAGGCGGTGAATGCCAAAGGGTTGGCAGACATCACCCAGGGCGAACTGAACAGCCTGACTGAGACGGCACAGAGCTTGGGCGCCAAGGGGTTGGCGTTCATCAAAGTACAGAACGGCGAATGGAAGTCACCGATCACCAAGTTCTTCAGCGAGGATGAGAAGGCTGCGTTGCAAAATCTGCTGCAGATCGAAGAAGGGGATCTGATCTTGTTTGCAGCGGATCAGTGGGAGCGCGCCTGTACGATTCTGGGACGCATCCGCTTGGAGGCTGCGCAACTGTTGCAGAAACGCGGTTTGCTGGATATTCCATCCGATCGTTACAATTTCCTGTGGGTGATTGAGTTTCCGCTGATGCTGTTTGATGAAGAAGCAGGCCGTTTCCTGTCGGCTCACCATCCCTTTACCGCTCCGTTGGAAGAGGATATTCCCTATTTGGACAGTGATCCGCAGCGCGTGCGCGGACAACACTACGATATCGTGCTGAACGGTGTTGAGCTGGGGGGGGGCAGTATTCGTATTCATCAGCCCGTATTGCAGAAAAAAGTGTTTGAAGATGTGTTGAAAATCCCTGCCGATGTGGTGGAAGAACGTTTCGGTTACATGCTGAAGGCCTTTTCCTACGGCGCTCCGCCGCACGGTGGTATTGCGCTTGGTTTTGACCGCCTGGTGGCCGTATTGTGTGGCACTTCCAGTATCCGCGATATTATTGCATTTCCAAAGACGCAAAAAGGCCAGTGCCTGATGACCAGGAGCCCTGCTGCGGTGACACCCAAGCAACTGCGTGAATTGCACATCCAGACTCTGATTACGGAACCCCAAGGTTGATTTGCCATGTCCGAAGTCACTTCATCCGACTCTCATAAAGTCATTCTCACCTGTGCCCAGCCCAGCGGTCAGTTGACCTTGGGCAATTATCTGGGAGCGGTGAAGAACTGGGTGTCCTTACAGGATCAGTATGAGTGTTATTTCGGTTTGGCGGACATGCACTCCATCACGGTGAAATACCTGCCTGCGGATCTGCGTCGACAGACTATGGAGTGCCTCGCGGTCTATCTCGCTTGCGGTCTCGATCCGCAGCGCAGTCATATTTTCCTGCAATCGCAGGTGATCGGTCATACGGAATTGGCTTGGGTGCTCGGTTGCATCACGCCGCTCGGCGATTTGCACAGGATGACCCAGTTCAAGGAGAAATCGGCCAAGCCAGGCGCCAGTATCAATGCGGGGCTGCTCTATTATCCCGTGTTGATGGCAGCGGATATCCTTCTGTACAATGCCGATCTGGTGCCTGTGGGCAATGATCAGAAACAACATTTGGAGTTGTGTCGCAATTTGGCCGAGCGTTTCAACAGTGCTTATTCGCCGACTTTCACGGTTCCCGATCCCTATATCCCGCCAGTGGGAGCACGTATTATGGCCTTGCAGGAGCCTGAAAAGAAAATGTCCAAAACCGATCCACTGCCAGCGAATACCATCTTTCTGCTCGATTCCCCTGAGGTGATTCGCAAGAAAATCGGTAGTGCGGTGACCGATAGCGGGGCAGAGGTTCTGTTCCGTGACGACAAACCTGGAGTCTCCAATTTGCTGACGATTTTCAGTGCATCCAGTGGCATTCCGATTGCCGAGCTGGAACAGCGTTATGCCGGCAAGGGATATGGCGAATTCAAGAAGGATGTCGCGGAAGCGGTAGTTGCTCTCTTGCAGCCGGTACAACAGAAATACCAGCAACTGATGCAGGACAAGGATTC
>CAZYDZ010000092.1:0-9026 GCA_964646535.1 uncultured Opitutaceae bacterium | reverse complement strand
TCGCTTCTTGAATTCCTGGTAAACTATTGCCAAAAGGAAGAAGTGGATACCCTGATGGACCTGCTGGTCCGTTTTCTGAATCGGGAGCAAAAGCAGCTTATCAAAAACCGTATACGGTTGCGGTCAATCGGACGGGAGCACGAGTTGCCGCAAAAAGTACGAAACGCCCTGCAGGAAGCCTGTGAACGCACCAGGAATTTCACGGACAATCAGTTGGTTCTGGCTTTGAATTACGGGTCGCGCACAGAACTGCTGGATGCAGTACAACAATATGGAGAAGCATTGCAACAGGGCGTCGAAAAGCCAGGCCCCCTGCAATGGGCGGATTTCCAAAAATATCTGTATACGCGGGATATCCCTGACCCTGACCTGATCATTCGTACCTCAGGAGAAAATCGTCTCAGCAATTTTCTTCTCATGCAGGCAGCCTATGCCGAAATGTACTTCAGCCAGGTCTGCTGGCCTGAGTTCAACCGTGAGGAATTTTCACGGGCCATACAAAGCTATCAGTCGCGCGAACGCCGCTTCGGCTTGACTGGTGAACAATTACAACGATCTTCTACCACCTGAACCTGTCCTTATTGTGATCTCACGCCTCTTCAGTACCGTTGGCCTGTGGGCTATCGTCATTCTCAGCCTCTACTTTCTCGGCGCCCAGGCGGGTGTCTGGCTGATCGCCCTGCTCACCCTGTTTACGCAATGGGAGTTCTACGGGCTGCTGCAAAAGATGGGGCATCGAGTACACAAGCTCTACGGTGTATGTTGGAGCCCGATACTGATCCTCGGCAGCTACTACCTGCCCGTTTACTACGGATCCAACCAGACCGGCACCGACCTGATTATCCTGGCAATCGTCTTCACGCTGCTCCTGATTGTAAGGAAAAACCAGATTTCCGATCAAATTCCCGTGGCGCTGGCCACCCTGTTTGGGATTCTATACGTTCCCTTCCTGCTCTCCTTTTTCGTACAAACCCTGTTTCTGGACAATGGCAACACCTCGACAGGTCTCATGCTGGCTCTGTGGATTGTCGTCACAACCAAATTCAGCGATGTCGGAGCCCTGCTCACTGGCATGGCCGTCGGACGCCATAAGCTGGCTTCCAATCTGAGCCCTAAGAAAACCTGGGAAGGAGTGGCTGGCGGGATTCTACTCTCCATGCTGATCGGCGCGCTTCTACCATGGTGCTTCCCTTCCAGCTTCCCCACCGCATTTACCCCGTGGATCGCGCTTTGTCTGGCGTTGCCGGTCGCCATCATCGCGGTAGCGTCCGACCTGATCGAATCCGTCATTAAAAGAGTGGCGGGAGTCAAGGACTCAGGGCGGGCGATCCCGGGCATCGGTGGCGCGTTTGATTTAACGGACAGCATGATTCTCAGCGCTCCAATCGCCTATCTGTTAATGAAATATCTCGTGTTTGCCTGAACAACAGGTACACTCTTGCCGTATGAAAACTTCCCGTTGCCATTTGCAAAAGTCGATCCTCATGATTAGCGGCGCCCTATTACTGGCCGTTATTCCCACTGGCTGTATTGCAGTTGCCGCAGGAGCTGGCGCAGGCGCCGTAGCCTATATCCGCGGTGAACTCAGTTCCTCATTGGAGGCCTCGGTCGATCAATCCGCAAAAGCCACTCAATCAGCCATCACCGACCTCAAACTCAACGAAATCAGCGGCAAGGCCGATGCCTTGTCTGCCGAGTACGTCGCTCGCGACGCTCAGGACAACAAAATCGTGATTACCCTGAAGCGTCACACCGACCACATCACCTCAGTTTCCATTCGAGTCGGCACTTTCGGCAACCAGGATATTTCGCAGACTATTCTGGAAAACATCAAAAAGCATCTGTAAGACGTTGCAAACACCTAGTTTATTGAGGATTTGACCTGATTTGTGAGTTCAACAATCAGAAATGTGGTTTTATTGGGGGCTACAGGTTCCATCGGCGACAACACCTGTACGGTTTTACGTCAATACCCGAACCGACTGCGGCTTATCGGTATCGGCTGTCATCGCAATTGGCTTAAAGCTGCTGCCATTGCCCGTGAGTTTCAGGTCACCCAGATTGCCATTCTCGATGAAGAGGCGGCACGGTTGGCCCATGAATCCGGAGAATTTGCAACAGGCACCACCATTATGTCCGGTATGGAAGGTCTGCGCCGGCTGGCCGTTCTTTCCTCTGCGGACATCCTGGTAAGCGCATTGGTTGGCACTGCGGGACTGCTGCCAACGCTGGACGCCATTCATGCGGGCAAACGAATTGCGCTCGCCAATAAGGAAATCCTTGTCATGGCAGGCGCCCATGTCATGCAGGCCGTTCACAACAAGGGCTGCTCTCTCCTGCCTGTGGACAGCGAACACAACGCCTTGTTTCAATGCCTGCGCGGCAACGACTCCTCTGCCGTCAAACATTTGTGGCTGACCGCGTCAGGAGGGGCATTTCTCCGTCACTCCACCCAACAGTTGGCCCATGTCACCCCGCAGGATGCCCTGCGCCATCCCAATTGGGACATGGGCGCCAAAGTAACCATTGATTCCGCCACGCTCGCCAACAAGGGACTGGAAATGATTGAGGCACACTGGCTGTTCGACATGCAGCCAGAACAAATCCAGGTGGTCGTCCATCCGCAAAGTATCGTTCACTCCATGGTCGAGTATCACGACGGCTCCTTTATCGCCCAACTGTGCCCCCCGTCCATGGTATTTCCGATTCAAAATGCGCTGTTGCATCCAGAACGACTGGCAGCAGCCCTGCCCACACTCGATTTTCACCAGCGGCTTCACCTTGAATTCTGCCCTCCCGATGAACAGCGTTTCCCCTGCCTCACTCTGGCTCGCAAGGCAATGCAGGCAGGCGGCTGGGCTCCTGCGGTATTCAACGCCGCCAATGAGGTGGCGGTGGATGCATTCCTACACAGAAAGCTTCCTTTTCTGGAAATTCCACAAATCATCGACTATACTTTGCAACAGTGTCCAACGCAGGAATCTCCTTCGTTGGATGCCATTCTATCCATGGATCAACAAGCGCGCCAAATCGCTGCGGAACGGGTTAGCGCTTCTGTTTCCACGGTTTCATCCTGACTTCCATCATGACTATTCTCTGGACCATTTTTCTGCTCGCACTCTTCTTTGGAGGCACTATTTTCGTTCACGAATACGGGCATTTTCTCGCTGCCCGCAAACGCGGCCTGAAAATAGAGGCCTTTTCCATCGGCTTCGGACCGCGCCTGTTTGGCTGGACCAACAAAGAAGGGGTTGAGTTCAAAGTCTCCCTGCTTCCCCTGGGCGGTTACGTGCGCCTGCCCCAGCTTTCCGACATGGCTGGTATTGAAGGGGATGTCACTTCTGACCAGACACGCCTGCCTCCCCTTTCCTGGGCCGACAAGGTAATCGTCTCCGTCATGGGAGCCGTATTCAATGTTCTGTTTGCCATTGTACTTTCTTTTCTACTATGGGGCATCGGACAGTACAAAAGCGAGGCAGAGTTGACCACGACCATCGGCAATGTTCCCGAGACACTGGAAATGGAAGATGACGCCAGCAATGAGATTCACTCAGTGCCTTCCCCCGCCTATGCGGCAGGATTGCGCGCAGGAGATCGGATTCTGCGCATGGACGGCAAAAAGGTGCATGACTGGGAAGATGTCGTCTACGCAATCGCCCTCGGCAGCGGGCGCGATAAAAATAAAAATGCTTCCCTGGAGATGACTGTTGACCGCGATGGCCAGACATTGGATTTCACCGTGCTGCCTACTTTGGAAAACATGGAACAACTGCGGGTCATCGGTATTGAACCACAGTATAGTCTGGTCATTCAAGAGCTACTGGATGATCCGAACAGTCCTGCACGGCAAGCAGGGCTACGCCCAGGAGACCAGATCCTGGCCTACAATGGTGAACCGATTCGCTCGGGTATCCGCGATTTGATTACCAAGCTGAAAGGACAAGCCAACCAAACGGCTGTACTGGATATCCTGCGCGACGGTCAACCCTTACAGGTCTCCGTGATTCCCACAGCCAATGAGGATGGCCAGGTACGCATTGGCATCAAAAACGATATCCCCCGTATCTTCGTTCGCGTGGATCCGCTCACTCAGGTACGCAAAGGATTCCAACGAGTCACCCAGACCCTCGGCAGCCTGCTCAATCCAAGCTCTGACGTAGGCTTGCGTCACTTGAGCGGTCCTGTTGGCATCAGCTATATTTTCTATCGTTTTCAGGATGAGTTCGCCCGCATTCTCGGCTTTGCCATTCTGCTGAACATATCGCTGGCCGTATTCAACCTGTTGCCAATCCCCGTACTGGATGGCGGTCATATTATGTTTGCCACCATTCAGGCACTGCGTGGCGGCAAGCCTCTCCCTCCCAGACTGATCTCCACAGTGCAATCTGTGTTTGTCCTGCTGATTCTCTTCCTGTTCGTCTATGTGTTCTTCTACGACACCCGAAGAGTCATTCAACTGGAAAAGATGGAACGGGACTATCAAAAGCAACTGGAGCAACCGGCGCCGACCATCGACTGATTTTCCCCTGTCATGCAAACGCCATCAGGTTATTGCCGTTCACGCATGCGCTCCTTGCGCAGGCAATCGCGTGTGGTCATGGTCGGCCATGTACCAGTCGGCGGCAATCATCCGATTGCGGTACAATCCATGACCACTACGCTGACCCAGGATGTGGAAGCTACTGTACGACAGTCCCGCGCACTGGCAGAGGCAGGTTGTGATATTGTCCGCATCACCGCTCCACACATAAAAGCTGCGGAAGCATTGAAAGAAATCCGCGCCCGTTTGACAGCAGACGGAATTCACGTTCCGCTGGTTGCAGACATACACTTTCTTCCATCTGCTGCCATGGAAGCCGTACAGCACGTCGAAAAAGTGCGTGTGAATCCGGGTAACTATGCCGACAAGAAAAAGTTTGCTGTTCGCGAATACACGGACTCGCAGTATGAAGAAGAATTACAGCGTCTCTACGAAGCATTCTCTCCCCTGGTAAAACGGGCAAAGGAACTGGGCCGTTCACTGCGTATTGGCACCAATCACGGTTCCCTGTCTGATCGAATCATGAACCGCTACGGAGACTCGCCCGAGGGCATGGTACAATCCGCACTGGAGTTTGTCCGTATTGCCGAGTCACACGGATTCCACGATATCATCCTCTCGCTAAAAGCCAGCAATCCCAAAATCATGATTGCCGCTTACCGGCTAGCGGCCGCCCGCATGGCGGAAGCCGGTATGGACTATCCTCTTCATTTGGGTGTCACGGAAGCAGGAGATGGCGAGGATGGGCGTATCAAGAGCGCGATTGGCATTGGCTCTCTGCTTAATGACGGATTGGGCGACACCATTCGGGTTTCACTCACGGAAGATCCGGTTTACGAAGTACCGGTCGCCCGCGAGCTGGCGGAAAAAGCCATGCGTTTGTGGCAATCCGGCCAATCTACTGCAGGTCATCTAACAGACGATGATCACCTCAATCCATTTGACTATCGTAGGCGTCCATGTGAAACCATCACGCTCCCCGGAGGCAAGGAGACCGGAGGCATCACCCCGCCTGCGGTCTGGCTAAGCCTGCAGGAACCACCGGAAGTGACTGCATGGTCTTCCCTGACGCGCTTCAAGGACACGCCCGTAGAGGGATTGATTTTTTCCTGGCGTAACCCGCAAGACCTGTCTCGATTCCTCGCCTTCCGCCAACAACTTCCTGTATCCATGAAACAGATACCGGGCATTGCGGATATCCAAACGGAATCGGAACTGCCTGACCTCTCTGCTATTTCAGAAAGCGCCTCTCCTCTATTGTGGGTTGTCCCCACTCATCAGTTCCCTGCGCGCACTTGCCTGGATTGGATCCAACAGGCAGTCCGGCAGGGACATACGGTGATTTTGGACACCGGTGCCGAATGGGTGCGCCAACAGGCCTTGTCGCTCAATCGTATTCCGGCAAACCGGCTGATATTCACCGCGTCGCACCCACAGGACGACGCTCATGCCACCGGCCTCTACCGCTCCCTGGCCCAAGCCTTGTCTGACATTCATCTCCCCTCTCCCTTATGGATACGTAACCACCCGCGCCTGACTTCATATTCGGCAAACCACTTTCAGTCGCGCCTGCTGGATGCCAGCATGCTCTCCGGTGCCCTGCTTTGTGACGGTATCGGCGATATCCTCAGTATCGAAAGCGAACCGTTGCCCGCCAAAGCCTTGACCCTCGGCTACAATATCCTGCAGGGAGCGCGTGCGCGCATTTCCAAAACCGAATTCGTCGCCTGCCCCAGTTGTGGTCGCACCCTGTTTGACCTGCAATCCACCACACAACGAATCCGCGAAAAAACGGGGCACTTGAAAGGAGTCACGATTGCCGTCATGGGCTGTATCGTCAATGGACCTGGAGAAATGGCCGACGCCGATTTCGGCTACGTGGGCGGAGCGCCGAAAAAAGTGAATCTCTATGTAGGCAAACAGTGTGTAGAATACCATGTACCCGAAGAAGAGGCTGACCGACGATTGATCGAACTGATCAAAAAACACGGTAAATGGGTCGATCCTGAGCCTGTTGCCTCGGTTCCCTGACTTCCATCAACCACTCTTCTCCTGTTACAAAGCATGTCCACAAAGAAGCAACGCAAACCAACGCAAATTGTGGGAGTTGACGTTCCCCCTCCTCCATTGTGGAAACTGTTGCTCACAGCCGTACTGGTTCTGGTACCAACCCTGTGGATCGGACTGACCATCTTTAACACATCCTCCCCGCAAACTGATGTGGTACGCCATATCACACGGGCCTCTAATGCCATCATTGATTACGTACAGAAAAACGGCCATTGGCCTGCACAACTGGAGGATGCTGTGCCTGAGCAATACCGCTTCTATGAGGGCGTCGGACTGATCTACCAACCGCAAGACCAAAGGCTTTCCCTGCAATTACGAGAACCTGTCTACCTACCATCAGTACTGTATCGTCTGACATTCGGACTGGCTGGTTCGCAACAGGAATGGTCCGCAGTCGATATCGACCTGAAACAACGCATGTCAATGATGGGGATACCATTGCCGACCAGCAGCGAAGAGGCCGATTTACCATGAATAGGCCCACGCAAGGCGCGAAGAAATAACAAACATCACCGTGGGTTGCCGATGATGTCGAGTTTGCCGCGGTTATTCTGTTCAATCAACTGCACTTTGGGGCCAGTGGCCTCATACTGTAGGGAGACTTTACGCAAATCTGATCCTTCGACGGTAATGAAACCAGTTTCCTTACCTGCGACAATTTTGACATTATCGAGGCGGGAGTCCTGTACACGAAAGTAGCCGCCAGTCAGTCGATTTACGTTTTTCAAGGTTTCTCCCTTCAGGGTAATTGCTGGAATAGAGCGCACTCTGGAGGGATCGTGATACGCACCATCGGCAATTCCCTTACTATCGAAAGAGAGATTGATCACTGGATTATCGGCATACTGATTGCCCTCCAACCGAAGAACTCCAGAACGGGTGGCAAAGGTAATACGACTGCCGTTGAATTGATTGTTGCGGAAATGATAGTTGTAGGTGCGACCGTGAACCACCACGGTTTTCTCGAACTGGTTCTCTTCAAACAGGAGTTCGGTTCCTGCACAGACCACCAGATCGTTGTGATTGTCCTTAAACGTATTGCGGCGAAACACCACGCTCTGCATCAGTTCCCAGCCGTCCTCGAAATCCACTGCATAACTGGGAGCCTGGCCACCGTTGCTCTCAAAATGATTGTTCTCAATGATCCAACGAATACCTCCACAATAGGCCATGCCGAGCGCGCGATTGTTAATCAGGCGGTTATTATGAAAATGCACATCGCGTGACATCTGGAAGTTGGAGATGCGTCCGCAATGTCCGGCGCGGGTACCGCCGTAATGAGCGGGCTCGGTGGAGACTTCCGGTTGATTAAATTCCAGATGGACGTAATACGCTTCCGCGGGAACGGCCACTTTGCGAAACTGCTGATTATTCTGCCGCTCAATAAAGCGCATTTCCTTATCGAAAAACACGGTCTGGTAATTGCGGTCAAAGATAAACGGAAAACCCATATAGCCTTCAGTCCATCCGAACTCGAACTCGCCGCCTGTTTTGGAAATATCATACGGCTTACTGGTACGAGTCTTGGTCGTATCAGCAATCGGTTCCCCCTTGTCAGAAAATGCACCCGACTGCAGATCCTTGATATTCACCCAGTGGAATAGCATCTTCAACAGTTCGTCACGATTTCTGGCACCAGTCGCCCGGCTGGTCACACAAAATCCGGGCGCATCACGAAACTCCATGCGATCGACTTCCAGTCCTTTTCCTCCGGCAAACTCCAAGAGTACACAATGCTCGTGTGTCGCCTTGATCGTGGTATAGTCATGCTCATCACGATCTCCCCTGAAAATACCATTGGTCAAACGCAGGTTTTCGGCGCCATCCACAATCTGCACCATTACATACTTGGGTTGACCATTCGGATTCATCTTCAGAGTAGCTCCATTAAAATCAACCACCGTATTTTGATGATCAAAGATCACCGACGTATCTTCGTGAATCAGATAAGTACCCTTGGGAAACACAATATGGTTGGCTCCGATCGATTTGGCATGCTGCAAGGCACGATTGATTCCATCGGCTGTTTTTACCGGCTCGGTGCCGTCATTGCGAATGCCAAACTTCTCCAATTCCAAAACGTACTTTTTCGTGAACTTCGAGAGATCCGCAGTAACTTTGGGAATCGCGGTAAAGATCACTGGATATACGGGTCCTGCGGTCTCCAAACGTCCGGAACCCGCATGTTCTGCTTCCTCGGGCATCCACTCGTAAACAGGAGCCTCCCCTGACAGGGAAAGCGCACAGGTGCAAAGAAGTCCAATTAAACAGTTTCGCAACGTATTCATAATCTCAATCATTCGATATAACTCCGTCTTTCTGCAGTTGAATGATTTCAAACCACAGATGGACACAGATCCGAAGGAGGACGGTACGCCCCCCTGATCAGGCGGTCCGGCGGCGGCGCTGCCAGATC
>CAZYDZ010000091.1:3420-9026 GCA_964646535.1 uncultured Opitutaceae bacterium | reverse complement strand
CTCGAAAACAGTAGTTGAAACTTGTCTTACATGACTACTAACGGAACTCAGAATTCTGCGCCAGCCCGTCTTACCGCATCGGCACCCGTTCTTCTGGTAAAGGATGTGGTGGCGTCTGCGAATTACTATCGTGACGCCCTTGGGTTTCAGTACGAACGGTTTTGGGGAGAGCCGCCAGCCTTCGTGATTCTGAAGCGTGATGCTCTGTATGTGATGCTGCAACAGGCGGAAGATCCGAAACATGTGGTTCCGCATTGGACAGTTTCCCCTAACATGTGGAATGTCTATTTCTGGGTTTCGGATGTGGATGCGTTGTACAAAGAGTTGATCTCCCGTGGGGCCAAAATCGACTACACCCTGTGTGATCAACCGTATGACTGTCGTGAATTTGGTGTTCAGGATTTAGACGGGCATGACATCGGCTTTGGTCAGCCGATAAAATCTTAAACGATCAGCATTTGAGAATGCCCCTTATTCATTTTATGGAGCGTGCCTTGATCAATTCGGTAACCACGCGGGAGTTTTTTGCTTCACGTGCGTAATCGAGTGCGCTTTTCCCTTCCTGGTCCTTATGTTCGGTGTCCGCATAAGCAGCAATCAGGGTGGATGTGATGGCTGGATTCGTATTGATTGCAGCATAGATCAGGGCTGCTTTGCCTTCCTTATCACTGGCATTGATGTCAGCCCCGGCATCCAGCAGGGATTGAATCCATTGTGGCTCCGGGCATTTGCTGGCGGCAATCATCAGAGGAGTGATGCCCTCTTTATTTTGCGTATTCAGTTTGGCTCCGGCTTCCTGCAACTTGGTTGAGAGTGTCTGCAACCTGTCGTGGATCTCCTTACTGAGTTTCTGAACAATCTGTTGAATGATCTCATTTTCCTCTTCAGTGAATTCGCTCATATTCCATATATTGCCGCCTGACAGAATTGCCGCCATGATAACGTTCTGGTACTGAGTGTTAAGCTGGTCTAAGTAGCCTAAATAGAGATGCATGACGGGGGTATTTCCTTTTGTATCGCGGTCATTGAGATTTGCGCCATGAGCCAGTGCGACATCCATGAGAGGTTCGTTGAACTGTGAGGCCGCAACCATCAGGAGGGTAACTCCATCATTATTTTTATCATTAACGGAAAGGCCTGCCCGAATCAGTTGATCGATGATGCCGTCCGATTGATGATCGGAGGATGCATCTTCTTCCGATGGCTGTTTGATTTTCAAATAAAACAGTGCATGAGCCCCCTCGTTGTCCTTTGCTTTCACGTCTGCACCGGATGTGAGGAGGAATGATACAATATCCTCATTGCCTTGTTCGACTGCGGCCATGAGTGGAGTTTTCCCCTTGTTGTCGGCCTGGTTGACCTCTGCTTTCGTTTGTAGCAATAAAGCAACCAATTCCTTGTTGCCGGACTCTACGGCTGTGATCAGCGGTGTCGTTCCTTCTTTGTTGGCCAGGTTTACATCGGCCCCGGCATTTAATAGGAGAGGAACATACTCGGTGTTCCCTCTGATGGCAACTATGAGTGCGGAATCTCCTTCGTTATACTGCTGGTTCACATTAACGCCCTGTTGTAGCAGCGTTTGGAGCAGTTTTTCCCTCTCCTTGATTTCTATGGTGTAAGCAAACATGTTATTTTTGAGAGAAATATCCATCCCTGAATCCAACAGGATCAGAGCGGCATCTTCGGAGTTTTGAACTGCGACGTATTCAATACTCTCGTTATTCGTCACTTTGGCGCCCGCATCAAGAAGCGCTTTGATGACGTCTGGGTTTTTTGCATCGCGCGCAGCCAAGAAGAGAGCCGAACTGCCGTTGAGGGATGCATTGGGGTCAATTCCATGTTTGATTAAAAGCCGGACGACATTTCCTGCCTCACTCGATTTGTTATGGATGGCACGCGCAAGCGGATACCTCCGTCCTTCGTCAGTTGGAGCAAGAGAAGCGCCTTTCTTCAGTAACAACTCTATGACTTCAGGCTTGCTGGTGTATCTCAGGGCCATATGCAGGCAAGACCAGCTATCTACTGTGCTTGCGTGTATGTCCGCACCATTTTTAATAAAAAACTCTACCAACTGAAAGTCTGTATCCTCTTGCAATATCCGCATCAGTGGAGTCCATCCATTTTCATTGGTGGAATTGATATTGGCTCCATGTTTCAGCAACCATTCGATTGCAGATTGGTTTTTATGGGAGGCTGCGATATGCAGGGCGTTCCACCCGCCGTTGTCATAAGCGTCAATCGGGATGCCAGCCTTGAGAAAAAACTCCATCATTTCCGTTTTCCCGCCTGCAGTGGCGCCGAGCAGGGGATGCCAGCCCTCCTTGGTGATTTTGGCTCCGCGCTTCAGGAGTTCATCCAGCAGGGGACGGTTGCCACTTCCGGCCACCCAGTAAAGCAGCGTGGCTCCATTGCTGTCCTGAGCATGGATATCGGCTCCTTTTTCCAGAAGAAGGTAAACGATTTCCGGATGGTTGCCATTAATTGCGGAGCGCAACGGGTAACGTTGTTTCTTGTCCATTCGATTGGGGTCGGCGCCCGCATCGAGATATTGTTTCACCTTTGCCAGATCACCTTTGTAGGCCGCGTTACAGAAACTGGTGACTCCTTCGTCGTCGGTCGCGAAGGCTTCCTTGAGGAGTTCGGCGCTGGTGCTTTGGGCATGGGCTACGGAAATGATGCAGGCCAGAACCGTGAGAAGACGGAGTAAGTGTTTCATTAATCAGTGGCTGTGTTAGACGTATTCTATCAGGAAACGGGTCACGGAATGCAACGCATATTCTTTTAGGTTTGTTATGCCATAAGACACGCATAGACACTTTTTATTAGGAGAAATTGGATTCGCAAGAATTGATTGTTGAAGAGCAAGAACTGGAAAGCGCGTTCATTTCACATTTTGGTATTGTTGTGGCATGAGTACACAGCAACAGACGAACGCGGAACAGAAACTGGCAATTCACGGTGGCACCAAGATGGTGACGGCAGACGGCCCGAACGGCTGGTTGCATGGATCACAGGAGATGGGGCAGGAGGAGATTGATGCGGTCACCCGTGTTCTGCAAAGTCAGAACCTGTTTCGTTTTTTCAAGGATCGGGCGATATCTCCCGTGGCGCAGTTCGAGGATTTGTTGGCAGAGAAAAGCGGTGCGAAATATGTGTTGGCGGTGAACAGCGGGACTTCGGCATTGATTTCAGGACTGATTGGAATTGGGGTTGGGCAGGGGGACGAAGTATTGGTTCCCGCCTATACCTACATAGCTACGGCTGCTGCGGTGTTGGCGGTAGGAGCGATTCCTGTAATTGTGGAAGTGGATGACAGCCTGACCATGGATGCACAGGATATTATTCGTAAGATTACGCCTAAAACCAAAGCAATCATTCCAGTGCATATGCGTGGTGTTGTCTGTGATATGGAGTCCATTATGGCGATTGCCGAAAAACACAATTTGCTGGTCATGGAGGATTGTGCGCAGGCGAATGGAGCTTCGTATAAAGGCCGTGCGGTGGGTACCTGGGGCAATGTCGGCGCGTACAGCCTGCAGCATTTCAAGATTATCACCGCGGGCGAAGGGGGGGCTGTGGTGACCCATGACAAGAGAGTATACGAGCGTGCGTCCATCTATCACGATTCCGCCTACACATTCTGGATGGAGGGTGCAGTCAAAGGCCAGGCGCCGGAACACTTTGAGGAATGGCGCAAGGGATGTTTCCTGGGAGAAAACTATCGGCAGTCTGAGTTGCATGGGGCGGTGGCATTCGAGCAGTTGAAGAAACGGGATCGAATTCTGGAACGCACACGGGCAATCAAGAAACTCATGTGGGAAGCATGTGAGGAGTTGCCTGGCATCCGTATGGAAAAGTCCTATGATCGGGATGGCGACTGCGGCATCAGCCTGGCGATTTTTGCGGAAAACGGAGAGCAAGCCAGACAATTGTCCGAGATGTTGCGCGCGGAAGGAGTGGTGTGTGGAACACGCTTTTCACGCCAGATTCCAGATCGACATGTATTTTACCACTGGGATTATATCATGGATAAGCGCACCCCGCATGCGAGCGGTTTTCCTTGGAATGGCAGTGATGTTGAGTATACAACAGACATGTGTCCTCAGAGTCTATATTGGCTGGAACGCGTAATCACGTTTCCCATTACCCAGAAGATGAGTGACCTGTACGTGGAACAGGTGTGTGCAGCCATTCGCAAAGTAGCCAAAAGTCTTTAATATGAAATAAAGCGTATGCAACAGAATCAGAAACTACCCGTTGTTTGGACGAACGATGATATTGGTGCAGGAGATGAGGGCCATCTGCGCCGCCAGCTTGAGATGCTGGATAGACATGGGATACCAGGTGTCTTTTTCGTAATCCCCTATAATGGCAAAAGAGGTATTGACGAGGATGATAATCTCCTCGCACTGATTCAGGAGGCCCGTAAAAGGGGTCATGAGTTTTATCAGCACGGTTATAAACACTTCTGTTTCGAGTGTGGCATACCGATTCTGGATATGTTTGCTCTCGATCCGGGGGCGAAGTCTTATTTTGACTCCAATCGCGATGACGTGGAAGCGCATCACACTTTGGAGGCATTGGTGGAAATGCTGGACAACGGTCAGCGTATCTGGCGCCGCGCCTTTGGCGAATCCTCGGTTGGATTCCGTCCAGGCTGGGGATCGTATTGCGGTAGTCTGTACAAGGCGTTGAAGATTTTAGGATACCAATGGGTGTCGTCCAGGCTTCCCTCGATGACTGTGTATTTACAACAGTATGGGGCATCCATTGACTTTTACTCTGGGGTGAAAACTGGACCTCATCTGCTGAACCAGGGGATATGGGAGTTTCCGATTGGGCCTGAAGTGGCCTGGCGTATTCCGAATGATCCGCAACGTATAGAGGCGATGGTGGATCTCGGAATTCGGCATTTTCAGGCGCTGCAGGAGAAGAACGATCCAATGTTGATTGTCAGTCACTACCACGGTCTGGGGTTTGCCGGCAATGTCGATGGTAAAGAGGCACATCCAACCGGAACAGGATACCAAGTGCATGAAAAATATCTTTCCTGGCTGGTCGCCAATGGGGCGAAATTCATGGGAATGAAAGAATTGGTCAGCAGGTACCCTGTTGCCACTGTTTAATACGATTTACACCATTATGGCAATCCACCAGTCCATCTCTTTACCGATGTTTCGGCAGGTCTTTCCAGATATGGAAGCCATATTACCGGTGATCCGTGAAATTGGTTTTCACGGAGTGGAAACATGGGGACGGGCAGCCAATTTCGAGTCCCTTTACCGGGCTGCCTTGCGTGAGGGGTTGCAATTTTGTTCGATGATAGGCAGCGCGGTGCCGTTGAATGCAACAGAGCAGCACGACAAGGCGGAACAGGAGATCCGGGAGTCGATCGACATTGCCTCCAGTTATGGCATTGCGAATCTGATCTGTTTCAGTGGCAACCGGATTGAGGGGCAAAGTGATGAGGAAGGGGCTGCTGCCGTCGTCAGCGGATTTTCCCGCGTGGCGGCTTATGCGGAGAAAAACGGGGTGACGTTGCTGTTGGAGTTGTTGAACAGTAAAATAGACCACCTGGGCTATCTGGCCGATTCCACCCGCTTTGG
>CAZYDZ010000091.1:0-3410 GCA_964646535.1 uncultured Opitutaceae bacterium | reverse complement strand
GTCTGTTGTACGATATTTATCATATGCAGATTATGGAAGGAGACCTGATTCGCACGATTCAGGAGAATCATTCCTGGATAGGACATTATCATACAGCGGGCAATCCTGGGCGACATGAGATCGGTGAGGGACAGGAAATCCAGTACCGCGCGGTCAGCCAGGCGATACAGGCCACTGGTTTTCAGGGATATGTGGGGCATGAATTCTCTCCGATGGGAGATGGCATCGAATCTCTGCGTTCGGCATTTGCAATTTTCTCGTAGAATGCTCAACCTGTCATCTGCACCGTATATTACGGTGAAATAGATGGTGACACATTTTTACAAACAGCTACGGGAACTCTCACAGGAAGAGTGGGCAAATGTGTTGCGGCAGTTGCGTTATTGTGAGCCGGAGGACTTTTGTAAACCAGTACCTGCTCATGCCCAGTGGATACGGGAAAACCAGCATCGGCACGATTTTTACGAAGTGCTGCTCTGTCTATCGGGACAACATACTTATGGAGTAGAAGATCAGAGTCTGCGGATGAGTCCGGGCATGGTGGCGGTTCTTCCACCGCAATCGTATCACGATAGTGATTATGCGCCGTATTGTACGGAGTGTGTCGATTTCTGGTTACACCTGTTTCCCAATGGAGCGGTTACTCTGAATTTTATATACCATCAGCAGGGAGGAGAAACAGTCTCCGTTCCAGTGCGACAGCCTGCCGTTAGCCTGATGGAGGATTTTCGCAAGGTGATTCTGCTCAATAAGCAGACTGCACCCGTGGAAAACCGCAAGGCGAAGCTGTTACTCCATTATGTGCTGTATGAACTGGTCGAGTTTCTGATGGAAACGGATTTGCGAAGTCAGAAAGTGGATGAGCGCAACATTATTGATGCGGTGAAACGCTATATCGCAGACCACCTGACAGACCGTTTGGAGCTCAATGACCTGGCCAAGGCCGCAGGCTATAGTCAGTTTCATTTTCACCGCATGTTTCTGGAGACGGAAGGCATTACACCGAGATTGTTCGTCGAGGAGAAGCGACTAAAACACGCCTGTGATCTATTGAAGAAGGGACATTCTGTTACGTCTGCCGCACTGGATTCAGGCTTTGCCACTTCCTCACAGTTCAGTCGGGTGTTCAGGAAGCAGTTGGGATATTCTCCCAGCGAGTGGTTGAGGGGAATGTAGGCCATTCATTACTTTCCCTCGCTGGCGGAAATGGGATTGAAGAGATTAATGTTTTGCGAAGGGTCGAAGACGGTCTGTAAGGGCAGGAGTTCGACGTGACCATCGGCAAACAGATAATTGGCGCGACCATCGTGGATTGTGTGGCTGAGGGAGTTTCGGGCGGCATTGTTTCCTGACCAGAGGTGGGCCATCAGATGGTCTCCAAACATGACAGGGCGGGTTTGGGCGAGCAGGATGGTGCGCTCAGGGCTGGGAATCTGCCAAGTCTTGCGCCAAGTATTGGGTTGCCCCGCATAACTGTCGCCGGCAGGGTCCAGTTCAAAGTGAACGTTCAGCGCATAGCTATAGATGTAGGGATTGGTTTCCTTGTGTGCGGGAGACCGATACAGACGATTGAAGACAGCAGTCCAGTCATTTTCTATTTCGTCAGAGTTGGCTCCCGTATAAGGAGCAATGGACATGGCCCAGCCTGGTTCCCTGTGCGCTCCCGCGCTGTGCCAACTGCGCGGATAGTCACCGTCGTATTCATTGGTATAGAGCAATATTGCCATGCCCAGATTGCGCATGTTGATCGCGCATTGCAATTGTTGCAGGCGTGCCTGGGCATTGCCCAGCATCGGTACCAGCAGAATGACCGCAAGAATCGCAACGATACTGAGTGCGACGGAAATCTCTATCAGTGTGAGACCATGACTGTCTCGCGTCGGTTTCATCAGAAGATCGCCATTCCCTGTCGCCGCCGACGCTGGAGGTAACGGAAAGCCAGCGCCAGAATTGCCAATCCCAGAACAAAGTGCGCGGGTTCAGGGATTACCGTGAATTCATAGGTGATAAAGGCTGAGGTGAAATTGGTGTTTTTCAAAGCGCTCAGGGCTGCCGGGTCGTATTGGGCATAGCCAGTAGTGCCCGTAAATGGAATATCGGCAATGAAGATTTCAAAGATGGCGGTGTAGAGACCGGGCAGGGCGTCGGCGGGCAGTGTGAAGTAATTATGCCACATGGTACCATTCCAGAGCACCTGAGAGCCGACACCGTCGAAGACTTCGTCCCAGAGATTATTTGCATTGCCGTAGTTGAAGGAACGCAGATCGGGGGAGGAGACGGAATCGAGGCGAATAGCCAGTGAATAGCCAGTCGGAATATTGGCCATCATGGGTACTCCCATGCCCATAAACATGAAGCCATACTGGTTATTGAACAGATCGCCGTTGCCCGCGTTGACGCCAGGCATGCCTGCAACGGAACCATTGATCGGGCTCAGGTCATTTCTCCAGGCAGCGTCTTCGGCGAACCAGTCGCCAGGGCTCCACTCGGTCAATGATTGCAACACAGGCGTGTAAGGAGGGTTAAAACTCACATGGATGATTCCTGCGGTGGGATCGGTGGGTAATCCCGAGGTGGCCTGGATGGTGACCATAGGCATGATCATGCCCCCCTGGTCGTCAGGCCCGGGGACCGCGGTGATCTGCCCTGCGTGTACCGACAGGAGACCCGTGATTAAAAGACAAGCTGTGAGAAATGTAGTTTTCATCATGAATTCGTCGGCAATTGTAGCACACCGCAGTAGCAAATGGACTGCGTCATATTGCCGCATCCTTGAATTGCGCACAGATTTCGTATGGCTCACGATGGGATGTGTGTGTTACACAGTGTCCATGCATTCCACATCTCTCACGGAAAACTCAAATGCGGCATCGGGACTGTTCCGATTGTGGTGGCTGCGCTGGGTGGCAGTAGCGACAGTTCTCGGCATTACCATACCTGCGGATTGGGGGTTGGGCTATCATTTGCCGTGGGGAATTTTGTTGAGTCTGCTCAGCCTGGTGGTGTTGACCAATATCGGGCTGATTTTCATTCGTCAACGGGCGGAGCAACGCGTCCAACTGACAATTGGAGTGTTGTTGCTTTTGGACCTGATCGTGTTGACGGGTATGTTGTACTTTACAGGAGGGGCCCACAATCCGTTTACGCTTGTCTATCTGTTACATGTTACTGTTGCCATTCTGCTGCTGCCCAGTATTGGCGGCTGGTTGATGGTGGTTGCCTGCACACTGGCGTTTTCCCTGTTGTTCCTGTCGGATTATGCCTTGTCGAGCGAAGACGGGATGACCTGTTGCAGCGACATGACCAGCCATTTGCAGGGAATGGTATTGGCCTTGTTTGTGACGGGTTCGGGGATTGTATTGTTTGTCAGCTCCATCAGTCGGGATATACGCCGTCACAAGGAGGCGATG
>CAZYDZ010000090.1:4324-9150 GCA_964646535.1 uncultured Opitutaceae bacterium | reverse complement strand
TGGTGGGCATTAAACGCGAGCCTTTCCGTGTGCAGTTGACTGGCTACTCTGGCCCTGTCGGCTATTTCCGCATCAGTGGCCAAAATGAGAGAGGGCGTGCCAAACAGGTGTTTGAAGAAGCACGGGTAGAAGTCATTTCGGTGGACGAGGAACGTATCGTTGAATCCGATCCCGATGCGCCAAAGCAGACTCCGCGTATTCGCCGTCAGGGTGTGGCGGTCGTGAAGGATCTTGATGACGGCAAGGAGTATCGTCTGGTCAATGGGGTCATCACGAATAATGCTTTCCCTATGGTGGAGGTACAGATGCGTACCCAGGAGTCCCGTGACGTACAGGCCAAGGAAATGAAGGCTGGCGAGGTATGGGAGGTTAACGGGATCAAGTACACGCTTGTATCCGTTGACGAGGAAAATAAAAACGCGGTCGTCAAAAGGGAGCCACTGGATGGTTCCACGCCTGAGGAAGTGAAGACTTTGAACGTGGAAGAGCGTATTGTGTTGGAGCCTGTGTATTCTCAGGAATACCGCGATGCTCCGGCGCCGCTGCCGACGCCACAGACTCAGCAACGCGGCCATCAGCCTTATCAGGAGGAGCAGCCGATTGAGGGTACGCTCAGCAGGCCTCCGCCTCCAGGCGAGGGTATGAATGTCCCTGTGCAAAACTATTTTGAGTAGCTTTTATCCCGCATTATCTTGCCTTTTGTTGGTTACAACTTTGAAATTACTCTTGATTCCTTTTCTTAAATAACATCTTCTGTCATCAATTAACGGAACCTGCATATATAATCCAAATGGTGGTGCTTGTGAAAAAATCTCGTTCTCTTCAAACTCTTAAACGCGCGGGGGTCTGCTTCGGTCTGACTCTTGCATTAGCAGGTTCTGCTGTCTCTCTGTCTGCCCAGTCTGTAGATGAGAATTTCAGGACTTATCGTGAAGCAATTCAGGCTAAGGATGCTAAGAACTACGCAGAGGCTCTGCGTCTTTTCAATGAGCTTCATCGATTGGAGCCTGATAACGTTGGTTATCAGGTGGAAGTCGATGAAATCAAGAAGCTGATGGAAAGCAGCGCGGCTGCTCCCAAGGCTGAGGAGCCTGTTGTTGCGGCAACTCCACAGGTTCCCGTTGTCGAGGAGGAGGAATCTCCCTGGGCTGTTGCTGTGGAAGAAACTGTATCTGTGGAACCGGAGATAACGGTTCCAGCAGAGGAAACCCAAGCAGTAACAGAGGATGTTGCGGCAGTGGTCGAGAACGGTGGACAGGAAGTTGTCGCCGAGGAAGCTGTTGTGGCATCGACTCCGGTTGTGGAAGAAGACCCGATTGAAGCAATTCTGCGTTTGCAGCGTCAGGCTGACATTGCAAGGACGGCGCAGTCTCGTGCCCAGTATGATCGTGGTTTGGCTCTCTACAAAGAAGGGCAGTATTCAGAGGCACAGACTCTGTTTGTACAGGCTAAGGAGAATGTTCCTCAGAACGATGACAACCGTGGCCTGATTCGTGATATTGATCGCAGCCTGAAGGAATCTATTCTGGACATGGCGACCGAGTATGCGGAAAACGGTAATTTTGCTCCGGCCAAGGCTGAGTTGAACCGTTATGTCGCCACTTTTGGCAACGATAGTTCGGTTACGCGGACCCAGCGCTCGATTGCTGCGATGGAGAATAATCCCCGCTTCCGTGACATCAACCGTATCAGCCCTGGTTTTATTGAAAGCAAGGAAAGGGTACAAGGTCTGTTGATCAATGGAGAAGCACTGTACCAGGCCGGTGACTGGGAAGGCGCGATGGTTGCGTTCAAGGAAGCCCAGAAACTGGATCCGTACAACAGCGCTGCAGCCTATTACATTGGCCGCATTGCCCGCACTAGAACAACCAATCAAAATCGTACCTCTACCCGTGATGAGTTGTTGGATCAGATCGACAAGGTATGGATGCGTCCGACCGTATTTGAGCCTTCCGAAGGCAGCGAGCAGGTGGACCAGCTTGCCAAGGATGCCAAACGTGATCGCATCCGTAAGAAACTGGAAAGTATCTCGTTCCCTGTGAGCTTCCGTGGCATTCCTTTGTCCCAGATCGTAGAGACCTTGGCTGAACTTTCTGTTGAGCGCGATGAGTCCGACGATCCAATCAAGGGTGTAAACATTATCTTTGTGCCGCCCGTAGATGGTTCCGATCCTGAGATTTCCATTAATCTGCGCGATTTGAATCTGTCCCGTGTGCTTTCTTACATCGCTGAGATTTCCCAGTTTGAGGTGGAAATTCGCGAAGACACGGTTGCGATCATTAAATCTCAGGATAGTATTGGCCGTCTGTTGCAAACGGACGTTTTCCCTGTGGACAACAGCATCATTATGCGCATGACCGGCAACACCGGTGGTGGTTCTTCCAGCAGTTCTTCTGTTCCTTCCAATCCATTTGAAGAGCCTACAATGTCCTCTCCCGTGGTTGGCGGAGGTATTGATGACTTGAGTTCTCAGATCAAGACCTTCTTCATTCGCGCAGGTATTCCCTTTGATGTTCCAGGTTCTGATCTGGTGTATGACAACAGCGGTAGCCTGATCGTTACAAATACGACCCGCAATGTTGAGCGTGTGGAACAGTTGTTGCGTCGCTATGATGTGGCCAACATGGTGGAAATCGAAACCAAGTTTATTGAGGTGACGGCTTCCGATATGGATGAAATCGGTTTCGACTGGAATATCAGCCGCTTCCCGAGAGCAGGTGGTGGATACGATGAGGTGTACCGCAGTGGTAACCGCAGTCTTGTTCAGGCATTCACTAATTCCGCAGCTCCCTCGGGCATCATTGTGAACGGTAATGTTATTGACAGTGTGGTGCCACCCAGCATTCCGCTGACTGTGGACCTTGCTGGTGGTGTCAATCCGCTGGCTACCATTTCCAGTGTGATGGGGCAGTTTGATGCCAGCCTGCTGATTCGTGCAATCAGCCGTAAGTCGGGAACAGACTTGATGTCCGCGCCTAAGATCACCATGGTTTCGGGCAAGGAAGCGACCATTACTGTTGCTCAGGAATTCCCATATCCTGAAGATTATGATGCTCCTACGGTGGAAGTGGGTCGTGGCGGCTCCTCTGGTACGGATACCAGCGGCGGTACCGGTGCTCCTGCTGTAGCGATTACCGCAGGTACTCCTGGCCGATTCCTTACACGTAACGTCGGTGTGACCCTGAAAGTGACACCAACTGTGGATGCAGCACGCAATCGTATCTCTATGAAGTTGCAGCCTGAAATCGTGGAGTTTGAAGGCTTTGTTGAGTACGGTGGACGTAACATTGCTCTCTTGGGTGACCAGCAGTTGGTTGCTCCTACAGGGTTCTTCCAGCCGATCTTCTCAGTGCGTAAAATCGATACTGATGTGACTCTGTGGGATGGCGCTACTCTTGTCATGGGGGGACTTATGAGAGAAGAAGTCATCCGTGTGAAGGATAAGGTTCCCGTACTGGGTGATATCCCTCTGTTGGGACGTCTGTTCCGTTCCGAGGCTGAATCCTCTCAGAAGAGAAATCTGTTGATCTTCGTAACAGGAAACCTGATCGGTGACGGTGGTGCACCATTGCGCCAGTCCTACCGCGGTCTGGAGCGCAACTCTCAGTTCTCCAACCCGATTCTGTTGACCCCTGGGGTAGAAGTATACCGTGGTCGGCAGTAATTGATTACCAAAACTTTTGTTCTTCCAGAGGGGACCCTGTTTACGGGGTCCCCTTTGCGTTTCCTGGGAAAGTGAGTCTTTCTCCTCTGTTGATCTCCCATACAGGAGATTTCTGAACTTAATCTTTACTTTTCCACCTTTATTACTAATGTATAGAGGAATGTTGGTAAAGACATCAGGTAGAGATGCTGCATTAGGCGAGTTGGAGCGTGTGGGTTCCTGGGATGCGAATATCCCTCAGTGGAATGAACATCTTGCAGGTTTATCTGCCACTGATCGCGTAGCCTGGGCATGTGAGGAGTTTGGAGGAGGGGTAGTTGTGAGCAGCAGCTTTGGTATCCAGAGTGCGGTTATGTTGCATTTGGTTGCGGAGATAAGGCGGGATATCCCTGTGATTTTTATTGATACAGGATACTTGTTTCCTGAGACATATCGGTTTGCCCGCGAGTTGACGGAGAGGTTGGGACTGCAGTTGAAAAAGTATGTTCCTGCGACGACTGCTGCAGAGCAGGAGGCCTTGTACGGTAAATTATGGGAGCAGGGGGTAGATGGTTTCAAGCGCTACAACCTGATGAATAAGGTGGAGCCAATGAATCGTGCCATTAGCGAGTTGGGGGCGGTGGTGTGGTTGGCAGGATTGCGTCGTGAGCAGGCGGAGAGCCGTGAAAAACTGCAATGGATTCAGCGGCAAAATCGCATTTTAAAGCTGCATCCGATTTTGGAGTGGAACAATCGCGATGTGTACCGCTACCTGACCAAATATGATCTTCCGTATCATCCTTTATGGGAAAAAGGGTATGTGTCGGTGGGTGACTGGCATTCCTCCCGCCCGTTGGAAGCGGGTATGAAGGAGGAAGAGACACGTTTTAACGGTGTCAAGCGGGAGTGTGGCCTGCATGAGTTGTCACAACAGCCTGATTTCCAGATTTGATTTACGGGTCTCCATGCTGACACCGTTGGAGGATCAGTTGGATACAGGGAATTTTAACAGGAATGTGGTGCCGTTAGTATCGCTTCGACAGACTTGTATGCTGCCCTGGTGAAGAACCACAATCTGTCGTACCACGGCGAGCCCGAGCCCATTGCCAGTAGCTTTACCAGAGAGAAAGGAATCCCATATATGCGGAAGGATTTCCTCCGGGATGCCGTTGCCCGTATCCGA